>JAIORT010000408.1 GCA_021107975.1 Bacteroidales bacterium
TTTAATAAAAAAATAATTAGTGTTATTGATTTCATTTTTTTGTTCTTTGTATACCATACAACTACGGGATAACCACCACCCTATGGCTCTTATTTCCACTTTGGGCAGAGTTGCCTGCTAAATTAAACGGTTGTGTTTTAAAGAGATATAAGTTTTGGTTTTGTGCTGTCATGTTTTCAATTGTGTTTATACGTGGTTTAGCCCCTTATTAATATTTATCAAATAGCATTCTCTCAAATTCCCAGGCTTGAATGTGTTGAATGCCATGATAATTTGAAAATTTAATATCATCCATACTAACAACAAACATCTCCTCATTGTCTTTGATTAACAGTAGATTGTTAAACTCTCTGTCGATTGTTTTTTGCGAGTCTAACAAATACGCTACTTGCACATAAAGTTTTTAAAAGCCAAATCATTTAGGAAATATTTTCGTACACCGCTAAGTATCTGTTTTCCGCGTATGTTATACCTGTCCACTTCGTGAAGTATTAAAGTTTGAAGCAAGTAAGAAACATAATTGGAGACAGTTTCATAGTTGGTTTTTTTATTTTGTTGAAAATATTTTCCATTTTAGAACAGTTTCAATTATTCGCAAATATAAATATTTTCAAGTTATTTAGGTCATAGAAAAAAATGTTATCATTCTCAGTATTAAGTAAACCATGATTCTTTAATTCTACATCATATTTTTCATTATTTCTTGTTAATTCATTTTTCGTGTGTAAGCTAAAAACAAATATGTTGCACTGCGCCTTTGCGTAACCGTCACGGACGCTTACGCTAAAACTTCATCGGCAGCGTGCGGAGTAAGGCAGCTATGTCTTAAACCTTCAGTTCTCTCAGATACAACTGAATTGCATTTTCCAAACCCAAATACAATGCATCCGAAATAAGTGCATGACCGATGGAAACCTCGAGCAAACCGGGGATGTTTTGAGCAAAATATTTTAAATTATTCAAATCCAGGTCGTGTCCGGCATTAATACCCAATCCTACCTCGCTAGCTACCTTTGCCGCTTCAATAAAGGGCTGAATAGCTTTTTCCTTATCAAAAGGATAATTTCTAGCATAGCTTTCGGTATATAGCTCAACCCTGTCGGTTCCGGTTTTTGAGGCATTTCTGATCATTTCATCATCCGTTTCAATAAAGACTGATGTCCTGATTCCTTTGTTTCTAAATTCGGAAACAACCTCTTTCAGGAAAGACTTATTGGTTATTGTATCCCAGCCGGCATTGGATGTCAAAACACCCGGAGGGTCAGGAACTAAGGTTACCTGGTTTGGTTTTACTTCCAAAACCAGGTCAATGAAATTTTTAGACGGATAGCCTTCAATATTGAATTCGGTTGTTATTACCGGACTAATATCTCGTACATCCCGGTACCTGATATGCCTCTCGTCAGGGCGCGGATGGACAGTGATACCCTGTGCGCCGAATCTTTCGCAATCAATAGCCGCTTTCAACACATCAGGAATGTTTCCGCCCCTTGCGTTTCGCATTGTCGCTATTTTATTGATATTTACACTTAACCTTGTCATTTTTTATCGGGTTTTATTAAGACAAAAATAGCAGATTAATTTAATATGGTTTTAGCCCGATTAATTCATAAATTTTTACATTATTTTCTTAAACGACTAAGTATTAGTAAGTTTTTGAGCTTACACACATTCTTCCCTAATCAAAAACAACTAATACTATGTCGGGGTTAACCTGCATAATTTAAACACTTTATAAAATAAATGAATAATGCAGGTTAGCTTAATGTTTTATTTTTTTGGAAATATCCAAAAAAATATATAAATTGCGTGCTTGTTATAAATACTTCTAATATAACATCGGTTGTTGTTTTAAAAAAATCAATTATTTATAAACATTTCATTGTTAATTAATATTATAAAATGTTTATATAAAAGGTTTTAGTGTAACTAAATTTGTAAATTAGAAGTTTAAACAAAATATATGAAACCAACTAAAAGAAAAATTATCTTACCAATTCTGATTTTTGCAATATGTATTGTATATACAAATTCGCTTTTAAGCCAGACTTCTGCTGATTATCACTGGTACGTGAATGCTAACGGCGGAGCGACTCAGGCATTTTGTGATGTACAGGAAAAGAATAATCACATCAGTAAATTAAAAAGCGAAACCGGTTTTGGCTATGGCGTCAGGTTTGGAAGATACATCAGCCCGCTGTTTACTGCCCATTTACAGTTCCTCAAGGCAAGCTTCAAGGGACAGAAAGAAAGCCATGATTTTAAGTTTAAATCTAATTTGATGGAATACGAGTTGGGCGCTACGGTTAACTTCAGCAACTTGTTTTTTGGAAAAAATCCTGACAGATTGTTTTATTTTTACGGAACAACCGGTTTTGGAATGATCTTTTTCAGAAGTGAAGCCGAGAATATTTCGACCGGCAACCTGGTTAATGACTTCGGCTATACAAAAGATGCAGAAAGAAAAAAAGATAACAGAGAATCGTCTTTTGTTATTCCGCTGGGTATAGGAGTTAATTTTAAACTTGCCGACGAGTGGCGTATTAACATGGAATCTGTTTTGCGATTTTCGGGCACGGATAAGATAGATGCAGTAGAAAGCGGTTCGCACAATGATGCATATTATTATACATCCCTGGGTATTTCTTATAATTTCGGCAAAAAGAAATCAAAAGAAATTATTGTAATTCCTCCTGAAATTGTTGAAGTGCCTGAAGAATCCTTTACTGATGAATATGTAAACCTGATTTATAAAATTCCCCGTGATCTCAAATCTTATGATAAATTTGAAATGCGATGTGAAATTCATAAAGGGAGAATTGATGGGAAGGGGGAATTAACACAAATCTTACCGATTGGTTTCAATATTTTAGATACCGTTATTGGTAATGCCAGAATGGATTTTAAAAATTATACTCTTAACCTGTATTGGGACGAATTACCCAAGGATTCTGTTTTTGAAGTCGCCTATACTGTTCAGTTGAACAGAATTTTTGGAAATTTACCCCTAACCAGCATTTTATACTTAGATAAAACAAGTAAAGATTATAAGTTTAAAACAGTTGTTTTTATAGATAGAAGGCAGCCTGAAGATGAATTGGCAGTACAGGATACAGATGCTACCCAACAAAGTGAAGCGGAATTGGCGGCAAAGAAAATTGAATTCAGGGTACAGGTAAGAGCCAGATTTAATGCAGGTATTCCGTTACAGAAACTTGCTAACAGGTATCATCTGAGAGAAGAAATTAAGGAAAATTACAATGGCAAGTGGTACAGGTACTCAATCGGTTCGTTCCAATCTTATGATGAAGCCAAAGATTACAGAACTAAAATCATTGGGGAACATGCTGTCAGAGATGCCTTTATCGTTGCATTTATGAATGGCAATCGTTTGGATTCATTAAGTGAATTAAAAGAAATTGCACCTGAATTTTATCCGCAAAAAACCAAATTTATCGAAACAGGAACTATATACCGTGTACAGATACTGGCTTTATTGAAAAATAGTATTATGCCTGAAATACTTAAAGATATCTATAACATTGATGAGGAAGTCAATGAAGAAGTTTATAACAACTGGCGCAAATATACAGTCGGTAAGTTTACATCAAGAAAAAATGCAAAGAAAATACAGGAAGAAATGATTAATATAGGTATCATTGATGCATTTATAGTAGTTTATAAAAAAGGGGAAAGGATTTTTTATAACGGTCAATAGTCCACAGTCTTCGGTCGCCAACCGACTGCCTATTGCCAACTGCCGACCGCAAATGGTTTATATCTATTTATAAAATGTCACAAACTTGTCCGTATGAAACGAAGCAAATCCGTATGGATGGATTTATCCCGTTTTTAGTATAATTTGCATTAAAGCAACTCCAACCTGATTGAATCTAATTTAATAAAAATAAACAACAGGATTGTAAACCCCCAAAGAGATGAACCTCCATAAGAAATAAAAGGAAGAGGGATACCAATAATGGGGAATAATCCGATAGTCATACCTATGTTTACGGCAAAATGGAAAAATAATATCGAAGCAACACAATACCCATAAATTCTGCTGAATTTCGATCGTTGTCGCTCTGCAAGGAAAATCAGCCTTATAAGCAATCCTACAAATAATATAATTAATGTAAAACTTCCGACATAGCCCCATTCTTCTCCAATAGTGCAAAAGATAAAATCGGTACTTTGTTCCGGTACAAAATCGAACTTGGTTTGTGTTCCCTTTAAAAATCCTTTACCTGTAAACCCGCCTGAGCCAATTGCAATTTTTGACTGATGAATATTATACCCCGCTCCCCTGATATCCTTTTCTTTTCCGATTAAAACATTGATACGTTTTTTTTGGTGAGGCTCAAGAACATTCTCAAAAGCATAGTTAACGCTGCAAATATAAGCCGAAGCCATTATGAAAACTCCGATTATCCAGATAAGCTTTTTACGAATATCCCTGTTAAGTAAATAAATCATAACAGCAATAATTGCCAGAACTCCGATCAGGATAAATTTATTAATAAGCAATGCCAGGATAAATAATATGGCTACAACTACACCTATCATCAGAAGACTTCCCGACAGACCTTCCCTGAATAAAACAAGGATCAAAGAAAAAAATACCAGCGCAGAGCCTGTGTCGTGCTGCAATAAAATCAATAAAGCAGGGAAAATGATGATGAAGGTAGAAACAAATTTTGTTTTAAATTTGCTCATGTCCACGTTAATAGTACTTAGGTACTTAGCCAGGGCTAAACATGTTGCAAATTTTGCAAATTCAGAAGGCTGCAACGAAAAACTCCATATTTGAAACCATGATCTTGAACCGGCAATTTCTTTCCCCACTAATAAAACGGCAACAAGCATCAGAATTACCAAAAAGTATATAATGTAAGAAAATGTTGAAAAAAAATTTGCATCAACCATCATAATTATCAGTATAAGAATTACAGATGTACTTATCCAGATAAGCTGTTTGCCATAATTTTGGGTCAGGTCAAAAATGCTTCTATGCTCTTCATTATATACGGCAGCATAGATGTTGATCCATCCGATTAACACCAACAAAAAATAAAACAGGATTGTTATCCAGTCGATATTCTTATATATATTTGCCCTTATTCTCAATTTCTTGAAATTAAATTACCTTCTAAAATACGCTTTTCGATATATGGACGAGAAATAGTATCATTCAGATATTTCTCAATTAATAATGAAGCAATAGGCGCTGCCCACGTAGAACCATAACCCGAATTCTCTACAATAACCGAAATAGCGATTTCCGAATCGTCTTTGGGTGCAAAAGCAATAAACATTGAATGGTCTTTTCCATGCGGATTCTGAACCGTTCCGGTTTTGCCGCAAATATGCACCCCTTCCAATTTTGCCCAGCGAGCTGTTCCGTGATCACCTTCAAATACATTCAGCATGGCTTCCTGTATTACTTTAAAATGTTTAGGGTCAATCGTAGTTTCTGTTTTTTCATTAAATTCTTTTATCCTGTTGCCTTTTGTGCCAATAGCAGTAACCAAATGCGGAGGATAATAAAATCCTTTGTTAGCAATAATTACCACTAAATTTGCCAATTGTAATGGAGTAATAAGAATTTCACCCTGTCCGATAGCAAGTGAACGTATGGTAAGTGCATTCCAATGCCCTTCTCTGTATATCTTGTCATAACTCTCTGATGTCGGAATATTTCCATTCAATTCAAACGGTATGTCGGTGTTGAATTTACTTCCGAATCCTATACTTGTTACATGCTTTCGCCAGCTATTGAATGATTCCTTAATTGAATGATACTTCGGATTATTAATAATAGATTTGAAAACATTCCAAAAATACGGATTACATGATTGTTCAATACCCTCTTTTAATGCCAGTGGAGAAACATGATCATGGGTGCATCTTATTGGAGTAGTAGCAGGACCATAGCAGGAATAATAAGTTCCTTCCCGCAGCACTCCCTCCTGCAAACCTACCATAGCGTTCACTATTTTAAAGGTTGAGCCGGGCGGATAAGTTCCCATAATAGCCCTGTTCATTAAGGGTTTCAGGCTGTCATTCATTAAATTATTAAAATTTTTTCCACGAACCCTGCCAACTAATAAATTCGGATCGTAAACAGGACTTGTAATAAAAGCAAGAATTCCCCCTGTTTTCGGATCGATAGCTACAATACTGCCAATTTTATTTTGCATTAATCTCTCACCGTAAGCCTGCAGATCGGCATCAAGTGATAAATAAAGGTTCTGTCCGGGTTCTGATAAAGTGTCGTACCTGCCGTTCCTGTAACTGCCCTGCTCTCGGTTATGTACGTCCACCATAACGATCTCTGTCCCCTTTTTCCCTCTCAGCTCTTTTTCATAAAATTTTTCAATCCCGCTTTTTCCTATATAATCGCCCTGCCTGTAATAACGACTTTTCTCAATTTCTTTTTTATTAACCTCACCGATATATCCGAGTGTATGCGCCGCTATAGATATAGGATATTTTCTTAATGATCTTAATTGAACATAAAACCCCGGAAATTTATAAAGTTTTTCTTGAATATATCCGTATTCTTCTTTTGATATCTGCGCCTGGAAAACAGTAGGTTTGTATATTGAGTATTTTTTGGCTTTGTGCATTTTAGCTTTAAAAGCAGAATCCGTAATATCTAATAACATACAAAACTCAACAGTATCTATTTGTTTAACTTGCCTCGGAATAACCATCAGGTCGTAAGCAGCTTCGTCGTAAACAAGTAATTCTTCGTTGCGGTCGTATATTAATCCGCGGTTCGGATAAATGGTGTTCTTCCTAAGAACATTACTTTCGGCAGACAGAATATAGCTTTCATCCAGCACTTGTATATACAAAAGCCTGATAAGAAAGATCACTCCAACAATAATAAATATTGCATTGATCACATATTTTCGATCCGACAGATTCCTTTTCATCTATGCTATATCCTTTACAAAGATAAGATTTGAAAAATACAAAGTTAGAAAAAAATGAAAGATGGGAAATAAGGGGATAAGGGAATAGTCCTTTCTTTTTAAGAATTTACATTATTTAGCTTATATTTAACATCAGATAATTTTATCACTCAGGAACTTGTGAAGTTCTATTATAATTCGTCAGCCAAACATCATTTTTATCGCTATTATTCACCTGGGTGTCCATATTAAAATCCCCAAGTAAATAACCCTTTTTTCCTGCCACGTGTAACCAAACATTATTCTTGTCATCATTATTCACCTGCCTGTTTCCATCGCCATTGCCTCCGATCATACCCCATATACCCGTTCCAATTTCTTTATGACCCAATGTACATCCATAAACCTGATCAGCATCCGTTGTAAAATCATAACTGTAAACCCCTTCTGAATTTGTAAGGGGATTAGCTGACATTATTCCAATATGATTCCTGTGCCAGATAACAACAAATAATTTTTGAATTGTTGATCCTATAATTTCGGAATGTAGATTTGAGTTTCCATCCAAACTAACGATAGAGCCGTCATTCAGCAAGAAGGCTACCTGTTGTGCAATTTTGGTTGCCTCTGTTGCAGAACTGGCATCTATAGCATTACGCAATTCGACTAATACCCAGTCAACAACATTTCCGTCCGGAATGGCAGCTACGCTTTCGGTTCCGGTGTAATCCCACGGAGCAGTATTATAAGGCTGATAAAGAGGAAGATCGTTTACAGCATTCAGCACGGTGTTCATCTCTGTACCGCTAAAAGGACCTTCAAGAAATACTTTCAAATCAATAAAAATTTCTTGTGGAATGGTGGTTGCCTGAATTTCCACATCACAAATAACAGGTAAATGATCTGACATATAGTAAAGCGCCTGGAGTACCGAATCAGGAACACTTGTATTTACAGGAGCATCAATTAATGCAGCGTTAAAATGATTTCCATCATTTCCAATTGGTATGCAGGAATTTGGAATATATGATACAGCATTAGTCCCGTCTGCAACATCATCTGAAAAAAGAATAAAATCAAATCTGTCATCCATTCCTCCTGTGGCTCCTCCTCCAAATTGAGATGTCCTTGTACTTTGGCTGTGATACTGCGAATATAATGAATTATCATGCCATGAACCGGCAGGTAACGGATCATTTAAAACATATACCCCGTAGTTAACAAGAGTATCATAAGCCGGTTCAGTGTTAGTATAAAAATTAAAGTCTCCTCCAAAGAAAATATTTTCAGCATTGGCAATATTATCAATCCTTTGCCTGAATGCCCTGACTTCAGCAAGACGTTTTAGTTTATTGGAAGTACCGGTACTTGCCTTCAAATGTGCAGAATACATATAAAAGAAAATCGTATCATTTGTAATTTCAAGATTATATGAATTGTAGTATAAGATGTATTCATTTATTAAGCGTAAATCGGTTTCAATTGCGTACTGTGAATAAAGCGTAAATTTTTCATTATTATAAAATAACATATTATCGCTATCCGATCCATTGGTAAAACTTGCTTTCTGGTAATGTGTTATGCCATACACGTTAAGAGCATCCTGTAATAAAATAATAGCACCGGCATCAGTGAGTATTTCATTTACAAGGATTAAATCTGCCTGTACGTATTGATTAGTTGTCCTGAAATAAGCATACCTGCCTTGAGTACTGCCGGGGAAATTCAGGATGTTGTAATACATAATTCTAACTGTATCAGACTGAGAAAACAACTGAAAACCATAAAGTAAAAAACCAATAATAATGAGCTTTTTCATTTTTAAGTTTTGAATAAAACGCTGCAAAGGTAATTTTTAAAAGCAGCGGATGGACTTTAACCACCTCCCTTTTTTATCGGGGGAACTACCTGTCGCTGCTTTGCATTTTTTTCCGATTTAGCTGCCAGATGGCGGACATGATTTCTTTCGGTATAAAACTTATTCACTTTACTGTTGCTGGCGTTAACGATTACAGCAATAACTATTTTTTTATACGTATTTTGATCCTAAATGTTCCGTGAATATTATTTTCAGAAATCAACATTAGATACCCGCTATCACTGGTGCCGGGAAGTTACCGGCTAAAGATTTTATCACAGTTTTATTAAATTACAATGGAAAAAAGCAGCGGGTGGACTTTAACCACCTCCCTTTTTTATTTGGGGAACTACCTGTCGCTGCTTTGTGATTTTTTCCGATAAAGTAAATAATATTAAAAATGTATGTTTTTGACACAAAGCTGTGCCATATTTTATTATGACCCAAAAATATTACGGAATAACTGTACTTTTACATTAATGAATGGAAATTTTTCAACAGGGCATTGTGAATTACCGAAGGTTGAATTAATAATAAAACACTGATCAATATAAATTATTTATCTTTGATAACAAAACGGAACATTCGTTGGTTTCTATCGTAAAAATTAAGAGATTATTTGAATTGTTATAAATGATATAGAAATTTGCAGAAATAAAAAACTAACTTAAAATAACCCTTGAAATATGAAAATTTACAATTTATTATATATTTTCTCTCTGTCACTTGTCTTTGCACTATTGTTCGGATGTGGCCCCAAGTCAATTACTACCGACGATCAATATCTGAAAGAAACATCTAAAGAATGGATCCCTTTTGCGGGAACTGAAACGGTTGTTTTTAATTACGATACAAGCAAAATGGTTTTTACCGGACAAGGACTCAACTCATATTTTGATAATGTTTTGTATATGACTGACCAGAGTGGTTTTTTTGCAGTGGAGAAAGATTATTATGCTAATCTTGAACGCGAGTTACTCATTTTTGAATCTTCTTCTACATCATACTTTATTAAATATTACCTCGAAACAAGTAAAGGCGATGTTGGGGAATGGGATATATTTAAAGTGATAATGGCTGATGGTGATTTCTATAAAAACGAAATTAAAATAGTTGTTTATCAAACCGATAGTTACAATAAAGGAGAAAATTACAAATATAAAAATAAAATAACCCTGAATAGTATTCAGTTCGACAGTGTTTATTACTGGAAACAGGAAAACCGTCCCTTCGAAATTTATTATACCAAAAAACAGGGTATAGTAGCATTCAAATTATCCTCACAAGAAATCTGGACACTATCACAGGATACGCTTCAGTAACACTATCATTTCTAATAATAACTAAAAAAATTATTAAATTTGGCAGCTTGAAACTAATCAATTTGCTAACAGGTATCGTTATGGCATGTTATAAGTTAAATGTTATATATTAAACATCCGCTTATGAATAAATTATATCCTTTAAAATTCAAACCGATATTCAAAGATAAAATCTGGGGTGGCGAAAAAATCAAAACAGTTCTAAAAAAGGATTTTTCACCGCTGCCTAATTGTGGTGAAGTTTGGGTATTATCCGGCGTTGAAGGAAATCAAACCTTAATCGAAAATGGTTTTTTAGCAGGAAATGAGTTGAATGAAATTGTTGAGGTGTTTATGGGAGACCTTGTTGGAGAGAATATATATCAGAAATTCGGTGCAGAGTTCCCAATACTTATTAAATTCATTGACGCAAACGATTGGCTTTCCATCCAGGTTCATCCCGATGATGAACTTGCAGAGAAAAGGCATAACAACCTGGGCAAAACAGAGATGTGGTATATCCTTGATGCGGAAGAAGGGGCTGAGCTGATAAGTGGCTTTAGTAAAAAAGTGAATAAGGACGGTTATCAAAAACATCTTGAAAATAAAACACTGAAGAATATTTTGAATTTCGAAAAAGTAAAGAAAGGGGACGTTTTTTATATACCTTCCGGAAGAGTTCACGCACTCGGACCGGGAATACTGCTCACCGAAATACAGCAAACTTCTGATGTAACTTACCGGATTTATGACTGGGACAGGATTGATGAATCGGGAATGACGCGGGAAATACATACTGAACAGGCGCTCGATGCAATAGATTTTAAAGTATATGATAACTATAAAACCGATTATGAACCAAAGACCAACGAAACCGTAAAACTAATTGAAAGTCCATATTTTAATACAAACCTGATTCACCTTACAAAACCTTTGAAAAAAGATTATTCCGAGTTAGATTCTTTTGTTATTTATATTTGCGCCGAAGGTAAATATGAACTCAGGTATGCAGAAGGAACCGTAAACATTAAAAAAGGGGAGGCATTATTACTGCCTGCAATATTTGAGCAGGTTGAAATCTATCCAAAAGCAGAAGCAAAGATTTTAGAAGTATATATAATTAATGTCTATCCATAAACTTATAAAAAGACACGAATTTCACCAATTTACACGAATTAAATTAGTGATAATTAGTGCAATTAGTGTCAAAAATATTTTAATTATAAACTTTGTTGATGGACACTAATTAGTACAGAATAAAAATAATATAGAATAGTGCTTTGAGGTCTGATA
>JAIORT010000681.1 GCA_021107975.1 Bacteroidales bacterium
CCTGTTGTACCGCCTGTTTTATCCGGTACTTTATCAGTATCAAAAGCAAATGAAATCTTATAAAAATCCTGTCCGGGGGTAATTTCTGGTTCTGAATGGTAATACGAATCCCATCCGTTAATCATTTTTTCAAAACCATAACCTGCATTTTGCGCAAGATTAATCACCCTGAAAATTTTTGCAATAACAGGATTTCTCGGCAAGGTTAAATCCTCCTTTAAAATAATTTCAATATCCTTAGGTAAAGCACCCGGATTAAAAAACTCAATATGGTCGGTAAAAACACGAATACGCGGTTTTAGCGGACTGAAATAATCTGTGTGCATAAGCAAATTAACAAGGGCTTCACGAATGGCTATGACCTGGGGTTGCTCTTCGACAGACATTCCATGAATATCTGTTTCAAAGGGAATATCAATCTGCTTGCTCAAGCGGGGATAAATACTAAAATAATATTCAAATAAATTTGCTTGTGAAGATAAACGGTAGGAGTATCGGGTTTTTGCTTCCGCAACTGATCTTCCAGGAATTTCAAGATAATCTATCCTGAAATCTGTAAGATAATCTTCAATAATGTCCTGAGTGCCGAAAAACAATAAGCCCCCAATTGTAACTTTTCCGCTTTTCAATACCCTCAGTTTCTCCAGCATTTTTTCCGTTGAATACCTGTTGTAAGTATGCGATTGGTTAATCGTAGCGAGGTAATTCCTGAAACCGTCAACACTTTCATCATTCAAATCGCTGATAGTAAATTCGGTAAGTTCGCTGTCTTTTGTGCCAAAAGCGGCATCGCGATACATGGCATCAATCTCTTCTTGAGTTGCCCTTTGATCGCCGCTTGCAGTTCTGATAAAAGTATTCTTCGGATTGTTAAAATAAACCGGTTTCTTATTGGATGGCGGGATTTTAAAAGCAAGCACAACCCCTTCATCAAATTTGTGCTTCTTACATTCAGGTGTGATTTTAATATTATAGATTTCACCACGAAGAGATGTAGTAAAGTCCTGCTCTAATTTGTCAGGATTATTAACATCTGATATATTAAACTTCTTACCACTTTGTGAAACACCAAAAATAATCCAGCCACCCGATGTATTCGAAAAAGCCGATACGGTTTCCCTGACATTTTTCGGGACATCTGTTTTTGCTTTCTTTACTTCGAAGTCTTCCCACTCAATGTCATCAAGTTTTTGTATGAGTTCTTCCCTGGTCATTTTGTAAAGATAGTCCAATAAGCTGTTGGACTTTTATAAATCATTCAAATTCTTTGAAATTTTTTCCTGCAATTCATTCGATTTCTCAAATTGTTCCTGCAATTTTGCTTTCAAACCAGCCATCTTTTCTTCAAATGGAATTCCGTCGGCTTTTACTGTATTATTCATAAATTAAAAGATAAAAGAAAGAAAAGTAAATATTGCAAATTTATTATATATGTCAATACCATTCTAATTATTAATGATAATTGTTATTGCATCAAAATTTAAGTGGAATTGCGGAGCTTATATTTATTTTGGATTCAATCGGGTTATTGCTGCCAAAATCAAATATCCCGTCAAACTCCCCACAAAATAATACGGAAAATCCTTCCAGTTAAAAGAATTGCCAAGAATAGTCCTTCCAATAAAATTCCCTCTTATAAACTCAAGGAAAGGAGGATGCCATAGCTGGAGAAATTCCAAAGTACAGGTGATAGAAAAAACCCAAATAGCAATTTTTAAAGGTTTAGCTTTTGGAAAGATAAAGAAGAAAACCAGGCACCAGAATATTTCATACAATAATCCGCCAAATGAATCACTCACCCATTGATGAGCCGGTCCTGAATAAAATTTAGTCATAAAACCGATTGGGGTAATAATGATAAGAAATATGAGTGTTATGATTTGTCTTTTCCTGATTTTTGTCAATGTATTGAATTTATTTAATTTATTGATATTCGGATTGTACAGATAGAGGTTAACAGGTCGAATGTATCAATGCCCCTACTTTTTCCTTTTCACATAACTGATTGTATAATTCGACAGCTTTTTTAGTTTGTAAAACATGAAACTCTATATTATTGTTTTTAAGAAATTCTTTTGTGCTTTCGCAAATGTCTAATCTGTTGTAAAATCCGCTTGAGAGCACAATAATCTCCGAACCTTTTTGTATCAGTTCTTGCACATCTTCCGGCAAAATACCCGGAGAATGTTGTGTGCCGGTTTCCCGCCAGTCCCATTTAAGGGCGCCTCCGGGAAATAACTTAACGTCTTTGAAAATCCTGTTTTCTCCGGCGACTTCAACTTTACCCCAGGAAATATTCGTTATCTTTGGTGATTGTTTTTTCATTTATGGTATAAAATTAATTAAAGATTTTAAACAAGCATAAAAGGTGAAATATTTTTTCAAATTGAAAATGGTAAATAACCTAATAAAAGCGAATTATAATGACTTAATGACTACAATTGACAGCGTAGCAAATGACTTCTAATGACCAAATATATGAACGGACAACCCGAATTATATAAAGTATTTAAAGAGCTAAACATCAATTTCGAATATTACGAACACCCTCCGGTTCCAACCATTGAAGAAGCGAAAAAGTACTGGGTGGATTTGGTGGCTACGCATTGTAAAAACATCTTTTTCCGTAATCATAAAGGAAACCGCCATTACCTCGTTATCCTTGAACATACCCGGGCACTGGCAATTCACGACCTTGAAAAAAGGCTTAAGCAAGGGAAACTCTCTTTTGCATCAACTAAACGTATGCAAAAATATCTTGGATTATCTCCCGGTTCTGTTTCCCCTTTCGGTTTAATAAATGATAAAGAAAATCATATACATGTTTATATTGATGAAAACCTGAAAAAGTCGGAAAAGATCAGTTTTCATCCGAATATCAATACTGCCTCATTGGTTATTTCTTATAAGGATTTTGAGAGATTTTTAGAATGGACGGGGAATGGTTTTGAGTATTTGGAATTGTACTAAGTAAAGACCCCACCTGTGAGGTTTAAGTTTAGCAACGGATTTGAAACAAAAAAGCTGCCCTTATTCAGAACAGCCTATAATTTGTATTTGTCTTTAAAATCGTATATCGTTTTCTCTACTTTGGCAATATTAGGAGGAGTTCAATTACGCTCCAAGCATTAATCTTTTAAAACCTGTAACCTTCAACTCAGGATCGATTTCTTTAAGGTATTGGGCTACAGTTTTCTTAGTATCTCTAACAAAATCCTGGTTAAGCAGAGTATTTTCCTTGAAAAATTTGTTTAGTTTACCCATTGCAATTTTTTCAAGGATTTTTTCGGGTTTACCTTCCTGGCGTGCCTGTTCTTTTCCAATCTCTATTTCTTTGTCAATAACCTCCTGTGGAACATCATCCTTGTCAACTGCAACAGGATTCATAGCTGCAACCTGCATTGCCAGTTCGCGACCAATATCTTGCAAACCATTATCCTTATTTAAACCAAGAATTGTTGCCAGCCTGTTACCCTGATGATTATAAGCAGTAACATTTGCAGCTTCAATGAACTCGTAATATGCCAGATCCATTCTTTCTCCGGTTTTACCTACCAGTTCAGTAACACCTTCAGCTATTGACCGACCGTCTAATTCCAATGCTTTAATTTCATCAAGACTCTTTGGCTTTTGTATAAGTGCCAGGTCAATAATCTTATTAGCGAATTCAACAAATTCTTTATTTTTAGCAACAAAGTCGGTTTCGCAACTGAGCATGATTACTGCTGCAAATTTTTTATCATTGGTGGTCTTTGCCAATACAATTCCTTCATTGGTTTCTTTATCTGCCCTTTTGCTTGCAACTTTCTGTCCTTTTTTACGAAGTATATCTATCGCCTTTTCAAAATCTCCTTCGGATTCAACCAGTGCTCTTTTACAGTCCATCATACCTGCGCCGGTCATTTTCCTGAGTTTATTTACTTCTGTTGCTGTTATATTTGCCATCTTGTTGAATTATTGAATTGTTGAATTAATGATTTATAGAATGATTATTATTTTTCAATTTTTTTAACTGATTTTGAAATCCTTTTCCTTGGTCTTTTAGCAGGTTTTTTTTCTTTGTCTTCTTCCTTAAAATCCTTTATTTTAGCTGTTTTCGGCTCGTCTGATTTTTGCGGTATCTCCAACTCAGCTTCCATGTTAGTCTCAATTAATTCAATGGTTTCTGATTTTGCAACTTTTATCAGTTCTTCTTTTTCCTTCTTTTCCTCTTGAACTTTTTTATCCCTGTCAAGCTTTCTTTCCATCAGTCCTTCTTCAACTGCTTTCACCATTATTTTAACGATCAGGTCAATAGATTTAGAAGCATCATCATTTGCAGGAATTGGAAAATCAACTTTTGTTGGGTCTGAATTAGTATCAACTATTGCAAAAGTGGGGATATTTAATTTTTTGGCTTCTGCCACAGCAATGTGTTCCTTGTTAATATCAACAACAAATATTGCAGATGGCAACCTGTTCAAATCGGCAATACTACCTAATTGTTTTTCAAGCTTAGCTCTTTCACGTTGTATTTGCAGACGCTCTCTTTTCGATAAATTCTGGTAAGTATCGGTTGTCATCATTTTATCAATAGATGCCATTTTCCGTACTGCCTTACGGATGGTAGCAAAGTTGGTGAGCATTCCTCCGGGCCAGCGTTCTGTAACATAAGGCATATTAACCCTTTTAACGTGTCGGGCAACGATATCTTTTGCCTGTTTCTTAGTTGCAACAAACAAAATCTTTTTACCTGATTTTGCTATTTGTTTTACAGCAGAAGCAGCTTCTTCGAGTTTAGCTGCTGTTTTGTAAAGGTCGATAATGTGGATACCATTACGCTCCATAAAAATATAAGGAGCCATGTTGGGATTCCATTTTCTTTTTAAGTGTCCGAAGTGTACACCTGCTTCTAATAATTCATCGAAATTTGTTCTTGCCATTTTGTTTATGTTTACATTCTGTTAATAAAAGCAATTACCAGGTAGCACTTTTGATTGACAATTTTTATAATTATAAAAAATTAAATAGTCAATTTTCAGGGGTCTTGATAATTTAGATACTAAACATTTATTATTACTCTTAACGTTTGCTAAATTGGAATTTTTTACGTGCTTTCTTTTGACCGTATTTTTTACGCTCTACCATTCGCGGATCTCTTCGCAACAATCCTTTGGCTTTTAATGCCGGTCTGTGTTCAGGATCAACCTTAACCAATGCCCTGGAAATTGCCAGCCGTAAAGCTTCTGCCTGTCCTTTAAATCCACCGCCATCAAGATTGACTTTAATGTCGAATTTACCTACGTTTTCGGTAATTTCCATTGGTTGATTTACTACGTATTGTAATGTTGCTAAAGGGAAATATTCTTTATAATCTTTTTTGTTTACAACGATATTACCGCTACCCTCTTTCATATAAATCCGGGCGATTGCGGTTTTTCTTCTTCCAATAGTGTTGATTACGTCCATATTTATTATTTAATTGTATTCAGTTCAATTGATTTAGGTTTCTGAGCAGTGTGAGGATGTTCGGCGCCTGTATAAACAAATAAATTCCTGAACAAAGCACTACCTAACCTGTTCTTGGGCAACATGCCTTTAATAGCATGTTCAATTATTGCAGCAGGCTTTTTTGCCAGCATTTCCACTGGTGTTCTGAACCTTTGCCCGCCCGGATATCCTGTATGACGGACATATTGTTTATCTGTCCATTTGTTACCTGTAAGCTGAATTTTTTCTGCATTAATGATAATGACATTATCACCGCAATCAACATGGGGCGTAAAATTGGGTTTATACTTCCCTCTTAAAAATTTTGCGCTAATAGATGCAAGTCTTCCCAATATCTGATTTTCAGCATCAATTACAACCCATTTTTTATTTACTGTTTCCTTATTTGCGCTAACTGTTTTGTAGCTTAAAGTATCCATCTGTCTCTTAATTACTTGTTTACAAGATTTTCTATTGAAAATCGGGCTGCAAAAGTAGAATTATTTTTTTATTTAACAAATTTTGTCAATAAGTTTTGTTGATATTTTTTGATTAGACATTCAACAATTCCCGGTAAACAATCCACGCCATCAGTCCCATGCCTGTTTCAAGGCTGCTTTCATCCACATCGAATGTTGCCGTATGAAGATTGGAATTGATACCTTTTTTAATATTGCGTATGCCAAGTCGGTAAAAGCACCCCGGAATATGTTGTGTATAATATGCAAAGTCCTCTGCCGTTGTTCGCATTTCGAGATTGTGAACATTTTCGTTACCCAAAAACTTTTTTGCAGAATTCCGCGTATTTTCAGTTACTTTTTTATCATTCACCAAATATGGGTAGCCCTGATCGATAAAGACTTCGCATTTGCCACCCATACTTTCAGCAATGGTCTGAGCCATTTTTGTTATCCTTTTTTTCATTTCGGCACGCCACTCTTCATCAAAGGTTCGCATAATGCCTTCTATCTTTACTTCATCGGGTATAACATTTGTCATTCCATCTCCTATGATCCTTCCGAATGTAAGTACAGTAGGCATAACCGGTTTTGCATTGCGGCTGACTATCTGCTGCAGGGCAACAATTATATGTGAAGCAATCAGCACAGGGTCAATATTTCTATCAGGAATGGCTCCATGACCTCCTTTGCCTTTTACGGTTAAAAATATCTCGTCGGTTGAAGCCATATATTTCCCGCTTTTCATCCCTACTTGTCCGGCGTCTAATTCAGGATAGACATGCTGCCCGAATATCACATCAACCTTTGGGTTTTTTAGAACACCTTCCTCAATCATCACTTTAGCGCCTCCGGGATATTTTTCTTCCGAAGGCTGAAAAATTAGCTTTACAGTTCCGTTTAATTCATTTCTGATCTCCTGCAATATTTTTGCAGTACCTAATAACGATGCAATATGTACATCATGTCCGCAGGCGTGCATTTTGCCAGGATGTTTCGATTTATATTCCACATCATTCAGCTCTTTTATCTGTAAGGCATCCATATCGGCTCTGAGTGCAACGACTTTACTCTGTGGGTTCTTACCTTTTATAAGCCCAACAACACCTGTTTTCGCAATACCTTTCTGAAATTCAATTCCGTACTTTTCAAGAAGTAAAGCTATTAAATCCGAAGTTTGATATTCTTCAAAGGATAATTCGGGTATTGTATGTAGTTTCCTTCGCAAAGCAATGATCTCCGCAAGGTAATGTTTTGCTAATTGTTCGATTTTATCTCGGATTAAATTCATGTTTTTTAATTATTGAAATTCTCCGGTGGGCTTATTATTTATCCCAGATTTATTTTACGAAAATAGATTTATTATTTGTTTAAGTATATATTACTGGCTCTATCAAGGGAAGTTCTTATAAATATATTTTCTATGTAAAAACCTGATAAATTTTATAACAATTATATTTCCCTGTTTCTCTATTTCGAATCCTAATCTGTAATCCCCAAATCTGATTCTATAATAATTTTTATATCCTCGTATTTTAATATGTTTTTTCTTTAAAAAGATTGATTGGATGTCATCATTTTTTGCATATATTTTAGCATTGATAATAAATTCTTTAATATTTCCTAAGGTCTTTTTATCCCGGATATTACTAATATCCTTTTTAAACTTTCGCTCATAAATAAACTCAATCATTCTATTTGTCTAAAATTTCAAAAATTTCTTTCTCTGACACTAAATCGTTTTTATCACCTTCTTTTATGGCTTTGCCCATGGCAATGTCTTCAATAACTTCAACGAAAGTACTTTTGACGAAATTTTTGTTTTCATTAAAAAGTTCAAAAAGAGCATCTTTGAATGCAATTTTTAATTGCTGATCATTTATTTTCATTTCCATATCATTTATATTTTAAAGTAATTATTTAAGTGATCGAACCCGAAATGCGGGATAAAAACACCGTGCTAATTCAATTTTGTTGCAATCATATAAGTTTTACAAAGCTACTTAAAAATGTAATAATATCATCGAATCTTTTTTTGTTATTCCAATTTCAATCAAATACAGAAAAACTAAATTTACTTTTTGATTTATGTTCAGTAATTCAAAACGATTTTAAATAAGTTAATTTTCAGTCATAAATAATTGTTTATTGCTTGGATTTTATATTTTTGCGTATTTATTTTTAATATCTGATTTTTTAATATATGTCAAAAGTAATTAAAATCAGCAGGGGACTTGACATTAAGCTGCTGGGAGAAGCAGAAAAGAAAGTAACCCAGGTATCTTCTGATAATTTCGCATTAAAGCCCCCCGATTTCGTCGATGTTTTTCCAAAATTGTTTTTAAAAGAAGGCGATGAAGTAAAAGCCGGTACACCTGTGTTTTTTAATAAATACAGGGAGAACATTATTTTTACTTCACCTGTCAGCGGGAAAGTTACTGAAATCAAGCGAGGAGCAAAAAGAAAAATGCTGGAAATCCGTATTGAATCGGATGGCAAGATGAATTATGAGGATTTTGGAAAGGATGATCCGGTTTCATTATCAAAAGAAAAGATCGTAGAGAAGCTTTTGAAAAGTGGTATCTGGGCGTACATCAGGCAAAGGCCATACTCAGTTATTGCCAACCCAAAGGATGAACCAAAGGCTATTTTTATTTCAGCCTTTAATTCAGCTCCTTTATCTCCTGATTACGACTTTATTTTGGATGAGGAAAGTCAGGCTTTCCAGGCTGGTTTGAATGCGCTTGGAAAATTAACTTCCGGTAAAATTCATTTGAATATCAATAACGGAAAAACCTGCTCCAAAACCTTCCTCGAAGCTAAAGGTGTGCAGATAAACCGGTTTGCCGGACCACATCCTGCGGGAAATATCGGAGTGCAAATTTATAATATCGACCCGATAAATAAAGGCGATATAGTATGGTATATCAATCCGCAGGCAGTTGTTACGGTTGGTAAGTTGTTCCTTGAGGGGAAATATAACGCAAGCAGGATTATTGCATTAACAGGTTCGGAAGTTATAAAGCCTCAATACTTCAAAGTTATTGCCGGTACATTGGTAACTGATCTTTTTAAAAATAATATAAATAAAGGCAATGTAAGATACATTAGCGGAAATGTACTTACCGGAAGCAAAATCGAAAAGGACGGCTATCTTGGATTTTATGATGACCAGATAACAGTAATTCCCGAAGGTGATTATTATGAGTTTTTAGGTTGGTCAATGCCGCGTATTAACAAATTCAGTTTTTCCAGAACATTCGTTTCATGGCTCACTCCTAATAAGAAATATCGTTTGGATACAAACCTAAACGGAGGGCAAAGGGCGTTTGTACTGACGGGTGAATACGAAAAAGTATTTCCTATGAATATTTATCCCATGCAATTACTTAAGGCAATAATAGTGAAAGATATTGACCTGATGGAAAATTTAGGGATTTATGAGGTTGACGAAGAAGATTTTGCCTTGTGCGAATTTATTGATGCTTCTAAAACAGAAATGCAGGCGATCGTAAGAGAAGGATTGGATTATATGAGGAAAGAAATGATGTAAAATGATAGAGACACACTGCCGTGCGTCTGTACCTGGATTTAAGATTTATGATTTGACAAAATAAAGATACGAATTCCGAACATTAAACAAAATAAATGAAGGCGTTAAGAAAATATATTGATACGATCAAACCTCAATTTGAGAAAGGTGGAAAGTTTGAAAAACTGCATTCTACTTTTGAGGCATTTGAAAGTTTTTTGTTTGTACCCGATAAGGTAACATTCAAAGGCAGTCATGTCAGGGACGCACTGGATATGAAGCGTGCCATGACAGTTGTGATTATTGCCGTAATCCCTGCTTTGCTTTTCGGCATGTGGAATGTAGGATTTCAGCATTTTATATCAGTGGGTGAGACCGTTGGTTTCTGGGATCAGTTTTGGTGTGGATTTTTAAAAGTATTACCTCTTATCATTGTATCTTATGTTGTGGGGCTTGGAACTGAATTTGTTTTTGCACAAATCCGCGGGCATGAGGTTAACGAAGGTTACCTCGTAACGGGAATGTTAATACCATTGATAGTACCACCTGATATTCCTTTGTGGATGCTTGCCATTGCAGTGATTTTTGCAGTGATCATCGGGAAAGAAGTTTTCGGAGGAACAGGAATGAACATCCTGAACCCGGCATTAACAGCAAGGGCATTTTTATTCTTTGCCTATCCACAGGATATGTCGGGCGACAAAGTCTGGATATCAGATAAAGCAGATGCATACTCTGGCGCTACACCGCTTGGTGACGCACTTGTTGGTAACTTTGACAATTTCCCTTCGGCTGCTGATATGTTTTTCGGATTTATCCCGGGTTCGGTTGGTGAAACCTCCTTCTTAGCCATACTGATTGGAGCGGTTATCCTTTTATTCACCGGTATTGCCAGTTGGAAAATTATGTTCTCGGTTTTTGCAGGAGGTTATGTAATGGGGCTTATTTTCAATTTGGTTGGAGCCAATGCTTACATGGATATTCCCGCATACTACCATCTGATAATGGGAGGCTTTGCCTTTGGCGCTGTATTTATGGCTACCGATCCTGTAACTGCTTCTCAAACAAATAAAGGTAAGTATATATACGGCTTCCTGATAGGAATATTGGCTGTTTTGATACGCGTTGTTAACCCGGCGTATCCCGAAGGAATGATGCTGGCGATCCTCTTGATGAACGTTTTTGCTCCGCTTATCGATCATTATGTAATTGAAGCAAATATTAAGAAAAGATTAAAAAGGATAAGAATCAAGGTATAATAGAAATCAGAAAAATTAAATAAGATGTTTTCAAACAGATATATTTTCATTTATTCCTCGGTGATGGTTATCATCGTGGCTGCCATACTCTCTTCGGCAGCAATGTTTTTAAAGCCATACCAGGAAAGGAATATCCGTACGGAGAAAATAATGGATATTTTAAAATCAGTGAATATTGAAACAGAAAAGAAAAACGCCGAAGAATTGTATGCAAAATACATTGTTGAAGAATATGCTTTGAGTTCGGATGGAGAGATAGTTAGCATATTCAAGGATGACAAATTTGAAAAAGGTAATATCCGTGCCTTCGACATTAATCTGAAGGCTGAACTGAAGAAAGGAGATCAGTTGAAAGCAGGAAAAGACACAGATGAACCCTGTTTCCCTCTTTATATTTGTAGTAAAGACGGAAAAAATTATTACATAATTCCTTTAAGAGGTAAAGGATTGTGGGGACCTGTATGGGGCAACATTGCATTGGAGGAGGATTTTAAAACCGTATTTGGTGTTACTTTCGGGCACAAGG
>JAIORT010000300.1 GCA_021107975.1 Bacteroidales bacterium
AAATTAGTTTGGACGATAAATATATTTGGATAGGTGCATGGGGCTGGGTGCATGGTGCATGGTGCATGGTGCATGGTGCTGGGTGCTGGGTTAATTGATAATTGGTAGTCATTAGTTGTCATTCAGTAGTCATTCAATTGTCATTCAGTGGCCATTCAATAGTAATTCAATAGTAATTCAATAGTAATTTTAGGCATTTTTTAGAAATAAGATTTTAACAAATACAATAAATATTTTTAAATAAAGTTAAAATGATTTATTAATTTGTTCTATAATTGCTTATAATATAATTTTTATCAAATTATGTTATATTTTATATTGCAATATAATATTTAAATAATCGTTACTTTTGCACGTCAAAAAAATCTAAGTTGAATTACAAGAAGTTAATATGAGAAAGAGTTTCATTCTATTATTGGGAGCAGTTTTACTAACAATATCTTATCATTCTGTTGCACAGGATAAAAAACCAAATTACGTAGGACAGGAATCTCAAAACACAATAACTACTGCAGTGCCATTTCTTATGATTGGGCCAGACGCCCGTTCGGGAGGCATGGGTGAACTTGGAGCAGCCACTACCCCTGATGCAAATTCAATGCACTGGAATCCTGCAAAGTATCCATTTATTAACAAGAAAATGGGTTTTGCGGTATCATACAGCCCCTGGCTCAGGAAACTGGTTAATGATATAAATCTGGCTTATTTAGCCGGTTTTTATAAAATAGATGATAAGTCGGCTGTTAGTGCATCATTGACGTTTTTTTCATTAGGAGATATAACGTTTACTGATATTCAGGGTGAGACAATAGGTAATTATCGCCCCAGCGAGTTTTCGATTGATGGTAATTATTCAAGAAAATTTTCACCAAAGTTATCCGGCGCTGTTTCATTAAGGTTTATATATTCAAACCTTACACAGGGACAATTTGTTGAGGGTACAGCTACAAAACCTGGTACTTCAATTGCTACTGATGTGGCAATATTCCATACAAACGAATTGAACATTAACGGGCTTGAATCTGCAAGGTTGAATTGGGGAATTAATATTTCAAATATCGGCGCTAAAATTTCCTATTCTAATGACGATCTTACTAAAGATTTTATTCCGACTAACCTTCGTATCGGACCGTCATTCCATATTGACATTGATGATTATAACTCTTTCACTTTTCAATTTGATTTAAACAAATTGCTTGTTCCAACTCCGCCTATATATATGATGAACTCAGCCGGAACAGGGGATTCGACAGATGCAACCGGGAATAAGATCATCGAGAAAGGAAAAGATCCTAATGTTTCTGTTGTACAAGGTATGCTCCAGTCATTTTACGATGCACCGGGCGGATTAACTGAAGAACTAAAGGAAATTATATGGGTAGTAGGTGTAGAATACTGGTATGATAAACAATTTGCGGTCAGAGCAGGTTATTTTCATGAAAGCTCTATGAAAGGGAACAGGAAATTTTTCACCCTCGGAGCAGGATTAAGATATAATATTTTTGGATTGGATTTTTCTTACTTGATTCCAACAGAACAGCAAAACCCTTTACAAAACACACTCCGATTTACATTAACATTTAATTTTGAGGGCTTTCAGCAGCAAAGCGAATGAAAATTAAGGTAGGATTTGGATTTGATGTTCATAAGCTAAAAAAAGGCGCTGACCTTTGGATTGGAGGAGTAAAAATTCAATCGGAGAAAGGCGCTGTTGGTTATTCCGATGCCGATGTGTTAATACATGCTATATGTGATGCTTTGCTTGGAGCCATTAATCTCAGGGATATTGGTTTTCTTTTCCCCGACACAGATCCTAAATATAAAGGAATTGACAGTAAAAAACTCTTAACGGAAGTTTGCAAACTTGTAGCCCAAAATGATTATTCTATTAATAATATTGATTCAACGGTTTGTTTAGAACAACCTAAAATATCTTCATATATACCTGAAATTAAAAAAACTTTGGCTGAAACAGCAGGTCTTTCGGAGGATGATATTTCAGTTAAAGCAACTACTACCGAAGAATTAGGTTTTACAGGTCGCGGTGAAGGAATAGCAGCTTATGCAATAGCACTCGTTAAGAAAATATAGCACCTTGTTTCTGATTATTGGTTTTTATTTTTTTAATTTGGTTTTAAAAATTTAAAATATTGGGGTATGCACCTGAGCGGACTAATTCTCAAAAAATTTACTGTATAAAAAAATTTATTATAAAAATTAACATTATTGCTGTAAAGATCATCCAGCAAATTCCTAATTATTATTTATAGCAATATTACGCATACCCCATTTTTAATTTTTAGCAATTTGAGTTTATAAAGGCTTTTTTATATAATCTCAAATAACGACACAAAGTTATAGAGGTGAAATGGATAAAAAAACAGGGAAAATACCCAATTTTAATGGGGGAAAATACGTAAAATTATAGCGGAATATTACACACTTTTATCAGATAAAGCCCTCAGACAGAAAAAGATACATCATCTTATAGGGAAAAACTTAATTTTTCTTATTTTACACGAAAATCAAACATTTTTTTATTCTCAATAAATCCTTCGAGGCGATCACCGATTTTAACAGGACCTACACCGGCAGGTGTCCCTGTAAAAATTAAATCACCCATCTTTAACATCATGAATTGAGAAACATAAAAAATAATTTTATCGATAGTAAATACCATGTCTTTTGAATTTCCACGCTGAACTGTTTTCCCGTTTAAATCAAGATGAAATTTAATATTGTTTTTATTTTCAAGTTCTTCAAACAAAATAAATTTACTAAGCGGCGCCGAATTATCAAATCCTTTGGCTATTTCCCATGGTAATCCTTTTTCTTTGCATTGCCTTTGAATATCCCTTGCTGTAAAGTCAATACCAAGACCAATTTCATTGTAATATAAAGGTGCGAATTTTTCCTGTACATATTTTCCGTTTCTGTTGATTTTAATTACCAGTTCAATCTCATAATGAATTTCATTAGAAAATCCCGGATAATAAAACGGACGGTTTCTTAATAATAAAGATGTTTCCGGTTTGAGAAAAAAAACAGGCTGCTTTGGTAGCACGTTGTTTAATTCTCTAACGTGCTCAACGTAATTCATTCCTATACAAATAATTTTCATACGTATAATTATTTATTAACATTTCTCACTTGAGAAATACTATATTATAACTTGAAGAATTATCCAATTCATTAATTGATCTGTTTTTTGCCCCGCCGCTTCAGAGACTGTGTGAAAACAAAAAATTTATCAATCTTTTTTGCCACAGCATTTATGCCGTGGTAAAAAATATCGAACCGAACAATTGGCTTTAGCCATTAATGTTTTTTGGTTAATCAGTATTATTAATGGCTAAAGCCAATTACTTATTTTTAATTCACCACCGAG
The DNA here is from genome assembly GCA_021107975.1 of Bacteroidales bacterium. Classification (GTDB taxonomy): domain Bacteria; phylum Bacteroidota; class Bacteroidia; order Bacteroidales; family JAADJA01; genus JAADJA01. The sequence continues at coordinate 3,389 of JAIORT010000300.1, forward strand.
CTAAAGCACGGTGCAAAATATTTTCCCATGTAGAAATTACTAAGTAGTCAATTCAAACCTGCAAATATAAATGGCGATCATAAAGTTTTATTGACTGAATATTAAATACTTAAATTTGTTTCCTCAAGTGAGAAATGTCAGTTATTTATTAACAAAATTTGGTTAATAAAATTCTTAAAAATAAAAAACAATGTTAATAAAAAAAAACGTTTAATTTTAAAATAATACTTGTTTTATAATATACTTTTGGAGCATGATTGAACAAGAAAAAAAAGTTGATAAAGTTACTGATATTCAGGGGAAAGTCAAAAAAAGGATTCAAAAAAATGCCTTAACACAAGTTTTTGCCGAGCATGGCAGGATACCACCTCAGGCTATTGAACTTGAAGAAGCCATTCTTGGTGCACTCATGCTCGAACAGAATGCACTTACATCTGTTATTGATATTTTAAAACCTGAAATTTTTTACAAAGAAGCCCACCAGGTTATTTATGCAGCAATACATCGTTTGTTTGCCAAATCAGAACCTGTTGATATTTTAACCGTTACCAATGAATTAAAATCGAGTGGCGAACTGGAATTAATTGGAGGTGCCTATTATATCACTCAATTAACCAACAGGGTTGCTTCAACTGCAAATATCGAATATCATGTAAAAATCGTTACTCAAAAATATATTCAGCGTGAGTTGATCAGAATCTCGTCAGAGATCATCAAAGATGCTTTTGAAGATACGACTGATGTTTTTGATCTTCTCGATAAAGCCGAAAAAAATCTTTTTGGCGTAAGCGAAAATAATTTCAGAAGAGATTATGACAATATGCAGACATTGGTCAGGGAAGCTATCCAGGATATTCAAAAGGCTCGCGATCATGAAGGAAACCTAAGAGGGATTCCATCCGGATTTACCGATTTGGACAGGGTTACGACAGGCTGGCAAAAATCCGACTTAGTTATTCTGGCATCTCGTCCGGGGATGGGTAAAACGGCTTTAGTTCTTTCTATGGCAAGAAATATTTCTGTCGATTTTAATATTCCTGTAGCTTTCTTCTCACTTGAGATGTCATCAATTCAGCTTGTTACAAGGTTGATTTCAAGCGAAACGCAATTATCAGCCAGTAAACTAAAAAAAGGGAATCTTGAAAATTACGAATGGGAGCAATTAAATGCTAAAATCGGCAAACTGATAGATGCACCTTTATTCATTGATGATACGCCGGCACTTTCCATTTTTGAATTACGTGCTAAATGCCGCCGTTTAAAAGCTCAGCATAATATACAATTAGTTGTCATTGATTATATTCAATTGATGTCAACAGGCGGAGATAATCAAGGAAACCGCGAACAGGAGATCAGTACTATTTCAAGGTCTCTGAAAAGTCTTTCAAAAGAGTTAAACATTCCAATAATAACCCTTTCACAGCTTAATAGATCGGTTGAAACACGCACCGGCTCCAAACGTCCTATCCTATCCGACCTTCGTGAATCGGGGGCTATTGAGCAGGATGCCGACCTTGTGCTGTTCATTTACAGACCGGAATATTATAAAATTGACCAGGATGAAGATGGCAATTCAACAAAAGGACTGGCTGAACTTATCATTGCAAAGCACAGAAACGGGGCGCTGGCTGAGATTAAACTTCAATTCATAGATAAATTTGCCAGGTTCACCGACTATGAAACTGGTAATATTGAGGTGCCGGGCGACTTTCCTTCTGATTATGATTATCCTGCTGAAAATTCATACACTGTTCAATCACGAATGAATGATATGCCAGAGGAGGAGCACCCGTTCTGATTTGTGTTAATGGATATAGCAATATTATCACATTAAACACGTTGGATTCAATGATGAAAAAGATACTGCTTCTATATGTATTTCTCACTTTGTTTCTGATTTCAAAAGCTACCTACCTTTTGATCCCAATGGACGAAACCCAGAAAAATCACCTTAAAGCTTATGGTATTGCATTTTGGGTGTTGCAGCAGGATGTTGAAGTAGATTGGTTGCTGAATTACCGCGGAGGTAGTTTTATGTGCAAATATCATGAATTGATTGAACAGGAATGTGTGATCCGAGGCGTAAGTTATCAAATCATTGCAGATGCGCAATCAACAGCAATTTTATTGGAGATTTCCGATCCGCAGGTTAATATGGATGCGGTAAAGCTGCATAAGGCTCCCAAAATTGCTGTTTACTCCCCAAAAAACAAACAGCCCTGGGATGACGCTGTTACGCTTGTACTTACTTATGCTGAAATTCCTTATGATATTGTTTACGATGAGGAAGTGATGGAAGGAGTTTTGCCTTTATATGACTGGCTCCACCTTCATCATGAAGATTTTACAGGTCAGTATGGGAAATTCTGGGCGAGATACAGGGATGCGAACTGGTATAAGGAAGATGTGAAGGTAAATGAAGAAATAGCTCATAAGATGGGATTCAGTAAAGTTTCACAATGCAAGCTGGCAGTGGCAAAAAAGATAAGAGATTTTGCAGCGGGCGGTGGTTATTTATTTGCAATGTGTTCGGCTCCCGACAGCTATGATGTGGCTCTCGCCGCAGAAGGCATTGATATCTGCGACCAGATGTTCGATGGTGACCCAATGGACCCCAACGCTCAGCAAAAGCTGGATTACAGCAATTGTTTTGCATTTCGCGATTTTACAATCAACACTAATCCCTTTGAATATGAAATTTCTTCTATCGATGTTATTCCCACTCAGCGCAAGGTAAACCATCGAAACGATTATTTCTCCTTATTTGAATTTTCGGCTAAATGGGATCCCGTGCCAACTATGCTTTGTCAGGATCACACACAGGTTATCAAAGGTTTTATGGGGCAGACGACTGCCTTCAGGAAGCAATTTGTAAAGCCGAATGTTTTGATAATGGGTGAGAATAAGTCGTTGAATGAAGCCAGATATATTCACGGAGAGTTTGGAAAAGGAATGTGGACATTCCTGAGCGGGCACGACCCTGAAGATTACCAGCATTTTGTGGGCGACCCGCCAACGGATCTTAATCTACACCCTAACTCGCCGGGCTACAGGCTTATTTTAAATAATGTGCTTTTCCCGGCTGCAAAGAAGAAGAAGCAGAAAACATAATTTTTTAATATAAAAATCCAAACAGCCACAGCGGTATAATATTCTTTATCCCGGTTTCGATATTATCTTTAATGACAAACGCATTATAAACTGTAAATGAAGATTAACAAAAAAATTTAGTGCCATGTCAGGGCTGCATATTTTTCGTAATTTTGACCGAAATAAAAAAGAATTATGGCAATTGAAGCAGCTATACTGAAACGCATAAACTTTGCAAAATCTTTCAATCTAACTGTGTAGATTTAAGCGAACTACATGAGAGAAAATTTGCAAACCTGTTTTCGTTCAGTTTAAAAGATAAAGATTAATGATGAGCAATACCAGGAAAAAAATCATGCCTTACGTTATGGTGTCGCCCTATTTGGTGCACTTGCTCGTATTCACAACATTTCCCGTGATTTTTTCTCTAATTCTTACATTTCATAAATGGAATATTATCGGCCCGATGGAATGGGTGGAATTCGGGAACTGGAAACGACTCTTCTATGACAGGCTTTTTTGGATATCAATTCTTAATACATTCAAATTCCTATCGATTCATATCCCATTACAAATCATTATAGCTCTGGCATTGGCAGAATTTCTAAATCAAAATATCCGGTTAAAAGGGTTTTTCAGGGCTGCATTTTTTATGCCTGTTGTAGTTTCCGGAGTAGTAGTAACCATATTATGGCAGCAACTTTTTAGTTTTGAAAATGGAGTGTTAAACCGTTTTCTTGTATCTCTTGGTTTTGGAAAGGTGGGCTGGCTTATTGACCCGGATATAGCTATGGTCTCTATAGCAGTTATGGCAACATGGAAAAATTTAGGTTTATACGTAATATTGTTTTTAGTTGGTTTACAAACCGTTCCGAAACAATATTACGAAGCAGCCGACCTGGATGGTGCAAGTCATTGGCAAAAATTTATCAAAATTACAGTCCCGATGATCAACCCTACTATGTTTATGGTTGTAATTTTATCAACTATCGGAGGTTTTTCTCTTTTTATCGAGCCTTACATAATGACAGGAGGAGGACCTCTGAACAGTACATTATCGGCTGTTCTGTATATTTACAAACAGGCATTCCAATACTATCACATGGGGTATTCGGCTACACTTGGTGTATTTTTCGCTTTTTTGATAGTTTTGGTAGTAATAGTTCAGAAAAGATATATTGAAAAGGATATTTAATGATTATAAGTTATTAGTTAAAAGTTATTAGTTATTAGTTAAAAGTTGAGCCTGCTACGAAGAAGTAAAAAATATAAAGATGCCACTAAAACACTAAAATGCACAAAAAGCTGAATATTAATCGAATAAATTTAGTGATATTTTGTGTTTTGGTGCCTTAGTGGCGAAAAAAATACTTATCGGAGTGGACTCAAAGTTATAAGTAAAAGGGATAATGTAATTGAGAAAGATGAGAGGTTTAAAAAAAATATTATTATATACGCTCCTGACGGGGGCAGCAATAACCTTTATCTATCCGTTTTTCTGGATGATCATGGCATCATTGTCTCCTGAAGCGGATATCAGCAGCCTTGTTCTCTTCCCTTCCAAATTAACCTTTTCGAATTATTCGACTATGGTCAGTAAAATCCCTATCGGACGAGCTTTGTTTAACAGTCTGTTTGTATCATCTATCAATACGGGGCTTTCATTAATTTTTTCATCTATGGTGGGATATGCACTTTCTCGTATGGAATTTAAAGGGCGCAACCTGATCTTTATGATCATCATTTTCACCATGACACTCCCATTCCAGATCACCTTGATACCTAATTATATTATTATGGTGAAACTAAATTGGGTTGATACTTACCTGAGCCTGACAGTACCATTTTTAATCAATACCTTTGCCATTTTGATGTTCCGTCAGGCTTTTAAAAGCCTTCCCCAGGCTCTGATCGATGCTGCCCGTATTGACGGGTGCGGTGAACTGAGAATTATTTTTTTTATTTTATGGCCGAATATCAAACCAACTATTATAACAGTAGGGATACTCGCATTTATGGGTTCATGGAACGAGGTTCTATGGCCATTAATCGTAATCCGTGAAGAACAGTTTATGACCCTGCCTCAATTGGTTACTTTGTTTGTCGTAGGTGGACGAGCTGAAAGTCAATTGGGTGTAAAATTAGCTTCTGCCGTATTCCTTGCTGCCCCAATTATTATTGCATACCTGTTTTTCCAGAAACATTTTATTCAGAGTATGGCTTCAACAGGTTTAAAAGATTAATTATTCAGCTATGAAATTAAATCGTTTATCAATGAAATTAAAAATTATTCCCACATTCCTTTTTTCGTTATTTATTTTATCATTATCATGTTCTTCATGTAAAAAGGACAAAGATGAAAATAAGGGTATTAACTTACTAAATACTAATCACCTCAGATATTTATATGAAACCATAGAATTATCCGGTGATACGAACCTTGGGATAATTCATATCTATAGTGAATACCCTGATTATAATTTTGCTATTGAACCCAATGAAGGATTTACATGCGTAGATGATGTGGCAAGGGCGATGAGTGTAAATTTTTCAATCATAGGTGATATTACCAGCGTTGAAATGCATTCATACATGCCTGAGTTTTTGCTTTATATGCAAGCCCCTAATGGTTATTTCTATAATTTTATGTGGGGAGATTACACCATAAACAAAACCTATCAAACTTCAGTACCTGAGCCTAATTGGTGGTCGTGGCGGGCTTTATGGGCATTATCGGGTTATCCGGCATACTACCACTACACATCAGGAAGGGTCAGGCAGGCTTTAAAAAAATTAACAGAAAACATTTATAATGAGTACTTAGAGCTTCCAATGGATATCGAAAACATTGAAGGAATTGAAATACCTGCATGGCTTCCGCATGGAGCAGCCGGTGATCAGGCAGGTCTTTTAATTGTTGGATTGGAACAGTATTACAAAAATGTTAATAACGATGAGCGGGTGCTTCAGCTAATTGAACGATTTGCCGATGGATTACTTATAATGCAAAAAGGAGACAGCACAACATTTCCGCACGGAGCTTACCTTAGCTGGAATAATATTTGGCATGCTTACGGAAATATTCAGGCTTATGCTATGTTGAAAGCAGGTCAATTGTTAGAACGTGATGATTACATACAGAGCGCCTTGATTGAGATTGATAACTTCTATCCTTACCTCATAGAGCAAAACTATTTAAGCCATTTCAGTATAAAGAAAAACGGAAACGAATTTGAAATACTGGAAATGGAACAGTTCCCGCAGATCGCTTATGGTTTCAGACCTATGGTATGGGCAAGTATTGAAGCCTATAAAGTTACGCAAGATGTAAAATATATCAGGCAGGCAGAAAAAATAGCCAGTTGGTTTGCAGGAGATAATATTGCAAATCAAATGATGTTTGATCCATATATCAGCGGCAGGTGTTACGATGGCATTATTTCGCCCGGCAATGTCAATCTGAATTCAGGGGCTGAATCAACAATTGAAGCATTATTGACTATGAATCAATTTTTTACAACAAGATATGTTGTTAATTGGTCAAATATTTATGAAAAACATTAAACGGCAAATAATCATCAAAAACAAGGTTATTACGGTTGACCTGAACAAACCGGCTGTGCGGTGGGCAGGCAACCCCATCCTTACCTGTCATGATGTGAATAAGGTTTGGACTGACCCGAAATACCAGGTAATAACTGTTCATAATGCAGGCATAACCCGGTTTGAGGAAAATGTGATCATGCTGTTCAGGTCACATCTTCGAAACGGGATTTCAGTTATTGGTTTAGCCAGGAGTTCAGATGGTTTAACTGATTGGAAGGTTCAGAAGAAACCGGCTATGATCCCATGTTCTGAAAAGGATAATTTCGCAGCAGGAAAAAATATAAATAAACTTATCGAAAATGAAGCCGGAGGTGTGGAAGACCCGCGTATATCAAAAATAGGTGATACATATTTTATAACATATAGCGCCTATCATGGCTCGGTAAAGGACAGGGTAAGAGTATCACTTGCCACCACAAAAGATTTTAAAACCTTTACCCGGCATGGAGAGCTTTTAAATGTTGACATGCGAAATGTGGTTATATTCCCTGAAAAGATAAATGACAAATATCACGCTCTCATGCGTCCTAATGATGATCCTTCAGGTTCGCATACAGGTGGAATATTCAAGGAGATAAGGATTGCGAGGACTTCCGATATTTATTCGAACATTTGGGAAATAGAACCTAAGCCGGTTATGAAGCAAGGAGATGTACCCAGTGCTTTTGGTGATAAAATCGGTCCCGGCGCACCACCCATAAAAACTAAATATGGATGGCTGAATATTTTTCATGGGGTCAGAAGCACGATGGATGGCAATCCTTATATTCTTGGAGTAGCCTTCCATGATTTGGAAAATCCTGATAACGTGAAAGTGTCAAATATCCCGGTACTATTTCCCTCTGCTGCTGATTGTAAAGTTTCGCCGGAAGATTATGTGCATGTTCCTCACGTAGTTTTTACTTGTGGAGCCTTAAGAAATAAAGACGGAAGTATTTTAATTTATTATGGCGGAAACGATACGGTGATGAACGTGGCAGTATCGCATGAAGATATTCTGGCTGCTCTTTGTGAACGTTATCCGCAGGATCCGTTAAGCGGGGTAGCCTTATATAAATATTAATTTGATATGAACTTTGATACCGATAAAATAGTATTCAAACCGCAGGATGTTGATCTTTCGTTTTCGC
>JAIORT010000501.1 GCA_021107975.1 Bacteroidales bacterium
AGTTAATCCTTCGGTAATAAGTTTTACGATTTCAGTTTCGCGATTTGTTAAGCTCTTGTCTCCTTCTCCTGGTTTTTTATTACCTGAATGTTGGATATAGCTTTTTAAAACAATCTGTGAAATGGAATTATCAAAATATTCTTCGCCTTCATAAACCGACTTAATGGCTTCGATGAGTTTATCTTTTCCTGCATTTTTAGGCAGGAAGCCCTGAACACCTGCATCAAGAGAATCGAAGATATTTTTTTCGGATGGTTCGCCGGTTAGTATGATGATTTTAAGTTTTGGATATTCTGTTTTAAGTTTCTGTGCGATCTCAATGCCTGACATTCCGGGCATTGTAATATCCAAAAGAATAATGTCCGGGCTTTGAGTTTCCAGCAAATTAAAAAGTTCATCGCTGTCAGCGGCTTCGCCGGCAACTTCAATTAAATCATTAAGTATCAACAATGCCCTAAGTCCATCCCTAACTATATCGTGGTCGTCAACAATGAAAACTTTTATATTATTCATTTAACTCCTTTCCAACGTAAAATTAAAAATACTTCCTTTTCCCAACTCGCTTTCCGCCCATATTTTTCCACCGTTTTTTTCAACAAATTCTTTACATAATATTAAACCAAGCCCTGTCCCTTTTTCTTTTGATTTCCCGATGGCAGTGATATTTACATCGATACGAAATATTTTCATCAGGTCTTCTTTGCTCATGCCAATACCATTGTCTTCAACTGAAACAGTGATATTATTTTCTTCTGTTTTGGCTTTAACCCTGACTTCTTCTCCGTGATTTGAGAATTTAATTGCATTTGATATAAGATTACGGATTACCAGTGATATCATGTCCTCATCAGCCAAAATAAAAGTATTTTTATCAACAAAGGAAATAAGGCTTATATCCTTTTTTTGGGCATTTCCGGCTAACAAAGAGAGATTGTTTGAAATAATCTTTTCCAGGTCAATTGTTTTAGGATTGAATTTTATCCGTCCCGATTGTGATAGTGACCATTGCAACAGGTTCTCCAACAAGTTATAAGTAAAAGCAGCAGACTTTTTTATGGTTTTTATAATGTCATATTTCTGATCGTCGGTCAGGTCCTGAAAATTATCATAAAGCAAATCGGACAGTGAGTTAGAGGCTGCTATTGGATTTTTCAGGTCGTGGGCAATAATCGAAAAGAACTTGTCTTTTGTCATGTTGGCAATTTCTAATTGTTGCTTTTGTTTGGCAAGCAATTTATTGGTTTTGATCTTAAAAGTATATCGGCTGTAAATTACAACTGCTAAAATTACGATAAATATTAAAAGTAATATAAGATAATTTCGCAGGCTCTTTTGTTTATTTATGATAAGTTCATTTATTTCGGCTTCTTTTTTTAGCAATTCATTTTCTTTTTTGCGTTTCTCGGTTTCATAATTCATCCTCATATCAGCAATCTTTTCCTTGCTTTCCCTGTAAAGACTGTCTTTTTTTTGTTCATAAATTTGCTGGTATTCAAAGGCTTTTTCAAAGTTGTCAATAGCGGCATATAACTCCGAAAAATGTTGATAAATGTCAGTGATATAATCCTTTTTTCCTGTAAGTTTGGCATTTTGCAAGGCTTTGTTCAGGTATCTTTCTGATTTTTCATATTTCTGTTTTATAAAATAATATTGGGCAATATTATCTTGCACCATACTAATACCCGATACATCACCAATAGATTCAAGTATTTTAAGCGCTTTATAAAAATATATGACCTTATTATCATAAATACCCGCATTACCTTGCAATACACCGAGATTGAATAAAGCTCTTGCCTGCATTTTTTTATCACCCGTTTTTTCGTAAATATATAATGCTTTATTGAGATATTCGCTCGTTTTATTATAATTTTCCTGTTTTATATAAACAAGGCCGGTATTAATATAAACATCAGCAATTGCGGTACTATCCTTTATGTTAATGTAATAATCAAGTGATTTTTTATAGCAGGAGAGAGCTTCCTGGTAATTATTTTCTGCATTTAGTGTTGATGCTAAACCTTGATATACTTGGGCGATACCTCTTTTGTTTTTAGTTAGTTTATATAAAGATAAAGATGTTTCATAAAATTCAATAGCAATTTTATAATTTTTTAGTTTAGAATATACATTAGCAATTTTAATCTTTAATCCTGCAATTTTATCGTTGATTTTTCCCCACTCTGTTTCCGGTTCTCTTAAATCGCCTTCCGGTAATAATTCTTCTATAATTCGAAGTGCTTTCAGGTAATTATCAATTGCGATGTCGTAATTGTTTAAATAAAAATTTCCTAAGCCGATTAATACATAACTATCAGCAATTTTCTCTCTGTCATCTAATTGCTTTGCCAATTCCAGTGCCTGAGTCCCATGATCAGTTATTTCCGTTCCATCTTCCATTCCAAGATCTTCTGCAAGTTGAATCAGCAAACTATATTTTTCTTCACCTGTTGCATTTTGAAATGTATAGTTAAGGCTGTCGGTTTGAGCAAATGATTGAAATGAAACGAAAAATAATATTATTATTTGTGCAAAATATCTCATGGAATTTTGGCAAAGTTCTTTACACCCTATCTTCCTGTCAGCGTTTTCGGTATCCTGCCATTATTAATGGTTTCCGAACGTAATCTTCTGCCAATTATCTTTTCAAATATCTTTCCTATTTCCAAAATTTTATCAACATCAACACCAACATCAATACCCATTTCATCCATCATCACAACCATATCTTCGGTACAAACCAGTCCGACAGTATTTGGGTCTTTATAATAATAGGCACCTGTACCCGAAACAGGCACGCCGCTGACAAAGTTAGCCGGCTGACCGCCAATTCCACCCAAACACGATTCATAATTTGTTATTCCTGCCTGTAATGAAGCTAACACATTAGCAAGTCCCCACCCTCTTGTAACATGAAAATGAGCAATATGTTTTTCAGGATATGGAATAGCATCGAGCAGCATGGAGAAATATTTATAAACCCTGTCGGGAGAGGCAGAGCCATCATGGTCGGCATGTTCAACATCGTCAGCACCAATATCGAGCCAGCGCTGAGTAAATTCAATTGCTTTCTCCATCTTTGTCGGTCCTTCTATAGGGCATCCCCATATTGTGCTAACGGTACCATTTACCTTAATTCCTGCATCATGGCACATAGGAATATATTTTTCACACATCTTCCAGTAATCATCAAGGTATATTCCGGAATTTCTTTTATGGTGTGATTCACTTGTTGAAACCATTACTAAAATCCTGTCAGGTCCATAACCATCTTTTTTTGCCTGTATAGCCCGTTCTATTGATCTTTCCCTGATAGTAATGGCAGTTAAGGTTACATCATTCAACAAATCTTTTACCTTTTTACTTTTATGCAGCCTTTGCATTAATTCATCGGCATCCTTAAATTGAGGCATTGCGCGGGGATTACCAAAATTAGTTGTTTCGATATGTTTAAATCCGGCAAGAATTAACTGTTCGAGTACCCATAATTTTGCATCTGTCGGAATAAATTTTTCCTCGTGTTGAAAACCGTCCCTGACAGTAATTTCACCTATTTTTACTTTTTTGGGATAAGTCATAATTTTAGTATTAGAGGTTTAACATAAAAAAATAAGGACAGCAAATTTATAAAAATATTTACTCATCGGTTAAAAAAATCATTATAATTGCACCTAAATAATTTAACTTAAACTTCATTTTATTGAGGTTTTTTATTTTAATATAGATCATTTTAATTTAAAAATTATATATCGTGTTTAAATTAGAAACCAAAATTGATACAAACTCAGATGAGTTTAAAAAGAATAAGAAAGAGTTTCTGAAGATTTTAAATAAATATAAAGAAATTCACGGCTCGGTTATAAAAGGCGGTCCCGAAAAAGCAGTCCTGAAGCATAAAGAAAGAGGAAAATTGTTGGCCCGCGAGCGTATTGATAAGCTTATTGATCCCAACACTCCTTTCCTTGAACTCTCATCCCTTGCTGCTTATGATATTTTTAACAATGAACATCCATCGGCAGGGATTGTTACCGGAATAGGCGTTATTCACGGAAGAGAAACAATAATAATTGCAAATGATGCAACCGTTAAAGGGGGTACGTATATCAAGGAAACCATAAAAAAGCACTTAAGAGCGCAGGAGATTGCTATGGAAAATCAACTTCCATGTGTTTACATGGTTGACTCCGGAGGTGTATTTTTACCTGAACAAGCTAATGTGTTTCCTGACAGGGATCATTTCGGAAGATTTTTTTATAACCAGGCGCGATTATCGGCAATGGGTGTTCCGCAAATTGCTATTGTTATGGGCTCATGTACTGCCGGAGGAGCTTATGTGCCTGCAATGAGCGACGAAGCTATTATTGTAAAAAAACAAGGCACTATCTTTCTCGGAGGTCCGCCATTGGTTAAAGCAGCCACAGGTGAAGTAGTAACGCCTGAAGAATTGGGTGGAGCCGAAGTGCATACTTCTATTTCAGGTGTAGCTGATCATTTTGCCGAGAACGATATTCATGCAATACAAATATGTAGAAACATCTTTGAAAATCTTGATAAAAAGAAAAAACAAATTATAGGCCTTGCACCCATTGAAGAACCGCTTTATGATCCCGAAGAATTATATGGAATTGCCCCTGTTGACCTCAAAAAGATGATTGATGCAAAAGAGATTATAATGCGAATTGTTGACGGCAGTAAATTCCATGAGTTTAAAGAAAAATATGGCAGGACGCTTGTTACCGGATTCGCAAAAATAATGGGATACCCTGTTGGCATCCTGGCAAATAATGGTGTGTTGTTCTCTGAATCTGCCTTAAAAGGGACACATTTTATCGAACTATGCACGTCCAGGAAAATCCCTTTGTTATTCCTTCAGAATATTACTGGCTTTATTGTAGGAAAAGATTTTGAAAGAAAAGGAATTGCCAAGGATGGCGCTAAATTGGTACATGCGGTTGCCAATGCAGATGTTCCTAAATTTACTGTAATCTTCGGAGGTTCATTTGGTGCAGGAAATTATGGAATGGCAGGACGTGCGTATAGTCCGCGCTTGCTTTTTATGTGGCCTAATGCCAAGATATCTGTAATGGGTGGAATGCAAGCTGCCGGAGTACTGATTACAGTTAAACAGGATATTTATAAAGCCAAAGGTAAAGAAATGCCTGAAGAAGAAATCCTGGCTCTGAGAAAAAGCATTATGGATAAATACGAGCATGAAGGCTCTGCTTATTACAGCACTGCACGTTTATGGGATGATGGTATTATCGATCCTGTTGATACACGAAAAATAATTGCAATGGGCATCTCAATGTCACTAAATAAAAAAATAGAAGATCAGAAATTCGGTGTGTTTAGAATGTAGTATAATTAGTGATCGTCCATAAAGTCGCATAGCGACGAACTATTTGTAACCCCTGACGGAAGTCGGGGGTAAAAATGAGGGAGTTACAAAAGTCCCATAGGGACGAACTGATAAAAGTAACACTTTATGGACAGACACTAATTGGAGTTTGCAATTTATATATTTATGATTGAAAAAGAAAAAATAAATGAAGTTATACAACAATATAGAATTTGAACTTAAAGACAACCTCGGTATTGTGTGGCTTAACCGTCCTGAAAAACATAATGCAATGAACGCTGAGATGATTGCAGAGATCATTGATTGCTTTGAGGCAATAAATGATATGCCCGAGGTACGAATTGTTTTGCTCAGGGGAAGGGGCAAGTCATTTTGTGCCGGCGCCGATCTTAATTATATGAAAGGCATTGCTGAGTTCGGCTATGAAGAAAATTACCAGGACAGCCTTCAGTTAGCTAAGTGCTTTAATATTATTTACATCTGTAAAAAGCCAACCATAGCTGTTGTTCAGGGAGCAGCTATCGGAGGGGCAAACGGATTGCTTGCTGCTTGTGATTTTGTGTATTGTGCTGATGATACCAAATTTGCTTTTGCAGAGGTAAAACTTGGGATTGCACCCGCCACAATTTCACCTTATGTTGTAAAACGAATTGGAGAATATGGCGCAAGAGACCTGATGCTTACCGGTAGAAGGTTTTTAGGAAAAGAAGCAGAAGCTTATCGCCTGGCAAATAAATCTTTACCAACAGAAGATTTGGAGGAGCAAATAAATTCAACCGTAAAAATATTGATGTCTAGCGGCCCTGATGCTATGGCTGCCTGCAAACAATTAATTTATAATATTTCAAATAACTTGAGCTTTGACGAATCAATTGATTATACTGCCAGGCTGATCGCTGAACTTCGTGCATCTAAAGAAGGTCAGGAAGGCATGGCTTCATTCCTTGAAAAAAGAAAACCCGGCTGGGTAAAATAATTAATTTAATTCTCTCTCCATCAGGAGAGGGTCAGGGAGAGGTAAATATGAAAAAACGACAAATAAAATTTAGCCTTATATATCGCGACATGTGGCAGTCTTCCGGGAAATACGTACCCCGTGTTGACCAGTTAAAAAAAATAGCTCCGGTCATTATTGATATGGGATGTTTTTCCAGGATAGAAACCAACGGAGGAGCTTTTGAACAGGTAAATCTTCTTTATGGTGAGAACCCAAATAATGCGGTTCGTGAATGGACCAAGCCTTTTAACAAGGCAGGTATTCAAACCCACATGCTTGAAAGGGCATTGAATGGAATCCGGATGTTCCCTGTTCCTGCTGATGTCCGTCGTTTAATGTACAAGGTTAAAAAAGCCCAGGGAACAAATATTGCACGTTCATTCTGTGGTCTGAATGATGCGAGAAACCTTGAACTATCTGTTAAATATGCCAAAGAGGCGGGAATGATTTCCCAGGCTGCTTTAAGTATCACTCACTCCAAGATACACACTGTCGATTACTATATGCATCTGGTTGACAAGGTTGTTGAGTTTGGAACTGATGAGATTTGCCTGAAGGATATGGCGGGTATTGGAAGACCTGCTACTCTCGGTAAATTGGTCAAGGCTATAAAAGATAAATATCCTCATATAGTTGTTCAATATCATGGTCATTCAGGACCCGGGTTTGCGGTTGCATCAACCTTAGAAGTTGCTAAAGCAGGGGCTGATTATATTGATGTTGCCATGGAACCTTTATCATGGGGTATGGTTCACCCTGATGTGATTACTATCAGGGAAATGCTGTATGATGCCGGCTTTGATGTCCCTGAAATTAATATGAAAGCATATATGGAAGCAAGGGCATTAACGCAAAGTTTTATTGATGACTTCCTTGGTTATTTCATAAATCCTAAAAACAGGTTTCTTTCTTCCCTGATGATCCAATCCGGACTTCCCGGAGGCATGATGGGTAGCTTAATGGCTGACCTGAAAGGAGTACATGATGGGATTAATTATTCACTCAAAGCAAGTAAACAAAGAGAGCTTTCGGAGGATGAGCTATTAGTAAAATTGTTTGAGGAGGTTGCTTTTGTATGGCCAAAACTGGGTTATCCCCCACTTGTTACACCCTTCAGTCAATATGTTAAAAACGTTGCGCTTTTAAATATAGTTCAACTTGCAAAAGGAGAAAAAAGGTATTCGATGATGGATGATAATACCTGGAATATGATACTCGGAAAAGCCGGTAAATTACCCGGACCCTTGGCTCCTGAAATTATCGAACTGGCAAAAGAACAAGGCAGGGAGTTTTATACCGGAATTCCCCAGGATGCTTATCCTGATGTCCTGAATAAATATCGCAAAGAAATGAAAGAAAAATATTGGGACCTTGGTGAGAACAATGAGGAATTATTTGAGTTTGCCATGCACGAAACCCAATACAGGGATTATAAATCAGGTCTTGCAAAGAAAAGATTTGAAGACGAAATCAAAAAGTTAAAATCACAAAAATCAATAACTAAAACATCAGTTACCGTGAAAGAAAAACAAACCCCCGACAGAAGTTCTTATAACAAAGATAAAGTTGATGTTCCAATTGCTATGACTGCGTTCCTTCTTTACACTCTGAACACTAAGTTAATTAGTGAAGAAGATAAACCCCCGAAGGAATATAATATCTGGGAGACAATTGGCTATTGGAGAAACCAGGCAACATTAAATATATCTTATAACGACAAGGAGTATCCTGTAAATAGCAATAAACTCAGAGATAAGGAATATGTTTTTAAAATATTTGAAAATCTATACAACTCTAAATTAGAATATATTGATAAAGGCGAGTTGGATTTTACTGTTGACGATAATACTTACTTTGCCTCTGTTTCCAAGGGTGAAGAAGGAAAAACAAAAGTATCGATCAATGAATCTGACTTTCTTTTAAGCCGGCACGATCTGCTTGATAGTGAATTAGCAGTATCAGGCGAAGAGGAATTGTCAATTGATGAGGAGACCAATATTATTTCTCCTATTCCGGGAAGGATTTTCAAGATCAATGTTAAAAAGGGTGATAAGATCAAAAAAGGTGAAATAGCTATTGTTATTGATGCCATGAAAATGGAAAACAATATCGTTTCAAAAAAGGATGCAGTCGTAAAAAAAATCCTGGTTTCTTTACATGATATGATTGAAGCCGGTTCTCCCTTGATTGAAATTGAATAAAATTTTTGAATGATAACCATAAAATATCAGACTGGATTCCTGTTACAAAAAAAGAGGTGGACCAAAGAGGCTGGGAACAACTGGATGTCATCCTGATATCAGGTGATGCTTATATTGATCATCCTTCCTTCGGCACTGCTGTTATTGCCCGTATTATCGAAAAAGAAGGTTACAGAATTGCCATCATACCCCAACCCAACTGGCAAGACGACCTTCGTGATTTTAGGAAGTTAGGCAAACCAGGATTGTTTTTCGGTGTTACTGCCGGCTCAATGGATTCAATGGTTAATCATTACACCGCAAACAAACGATTACGCTCTGACGATGCATTCACACCGGGAGGAAGATCCGGCTACAGACCCGATTATACCGTTACGGTTTACACTAAAATTTTGAAACAGCTTTACCCTGAAACACCTGTTATCATCGGTGGGATTGAAGCTTCTCTTCGCCGTTTAACGCATTATGATTACTGGTCGGATCAGTTGAAACCATCTGTATTAGCTGATAGTGGAGCAGACCTTTTGGTCTATGGAATGGCTGAGCAGCCGATAATAGAAATTTTACAATTTCTAAAACGGGGTGAACCTGTTTCGGCTCTGACAACCGTAAAACAAACTGCATATATAAGTCTTGTTGCCCCCATACCAGACAATAATAACATGACAACTCTGGCTTCGCATGAAGAATGTTTGAAAAGCAAAACAAAATTTGCAAAAAACTTCAAGCTTATCGAACAAGAATCCAATAAGGTATTTGCAAAAACTATTGTACAGCGAGTAGAAAATAAATACATCGTTGTAAACCCGCCTTTTCCCCTACCCACTGAAAAACAAATCGATAGATTTTATGACTTGGCTTACACACGTTTGCCACATCCGAAATACAATAAAAAACTGCCCATTCCGGCTTATGAAATGATTAAGCATTCGGTTAATATCCATCGGGGTTGTTTTGGAGGATGTAGTTTTTGCACCATCTCGGCACACCAGGGTAAATTTATAATTAGCAGGTCGGAAAAATCCATTTTAAAGGAAGTGGATAAAATTACAACAATGTCTGATTTTAAAGGTTATATAAGCGATCTTGGAGGACCTTCTGCTAATATGTATAAAATGAAAGGCTTTGACCAGAATATTTGCAATCGCTGCATTAGACCGAGTTGTATCTATCCGAATATTTGCAAAAACCTCAATATAAATCATAAGCCCTTAACCGAACTTTATAAAAAAGCCGAATCTCACCCAAAAGTTAAAAAGATATTTGTAAATAGTGGTATCCGATACGATCTGTTTATTGACAAAACGAAAAAGGAATCTGCTGAAAATGGCTTTGAAGAATATGCAGAACAGTTAATTACCAGGCATGTTTCCGGAAGATTGAAAGTCGCGCCTGAACATACATCGCTTCAGGTTTTAAAACTGATGAGGAAACCTGCATTTGATTATTTTATGAAATTGAAGAAAATATTTGACCAATTAAATAAAAAGTATCAACTCAATCAGCAAATAGTCCCTTATTTCATTTCCAGCCATCCCGGTTGTACAATTGAGAATATGGCAGAATTGGCTGTAAAAACAAAAGAACTGGGATTGAGATTGCAACAGGTTCAGGATTTTACGCCTACACCTATGACACTGGCAACGGTTATTTATTATACGGGCATCAATCCATATACATTAAAAAAAATATATCGCGCAAAAAGCATAAAAGATAAAAAACTCCAGCAAAAGTTCTTTTTTTGGTACAAACCAGAAAATGTTAATCTTATCAAATCGGTTCTTAAAAGAATCAACAAACCAAATTTTATTAATCGGTTATATAGCTAATGATTTCGAAAATTGCAACCCTTGTTGTACGAAGATGATTATATTACGTAATAAATATCTTTCATAACAAGTTATAAAATTTTTCTAATTTAGAGGTCAAATTTTTAATCATTATTTTGATAAAAATAAATCTATTATTGATACATCTGAAAATATATTAAAATAGTAATATAAAACAGCCATGATCGGATTTAAACACACAATGGAATGGTTATTTTCGCAACACGTTATAGAAGAAAAATAGTAGGACAAATAGCTTCTGAGAAGAATAGATTGCAAGAGATATTGGAAGATGGTAACATAAAGTTGTCCTCAGTAGTAAGTGATATGAGTGGAGCGACAGCAACAAAGATTATAGATGACATAATAAATGGGCATGATTATATTAATGAGTTGGAATTAGATGCAAAGTTATTGGACACTATTCCCGGGGTAGGAAAAGATACAGCAGTAGGTATAATTGCCGAGATAGGTAACAATATGAATCAATTTCCTAATGAACAGCATTTGGCATCATGGGCGGGTATGAGTCCGGGTAATAATGAAAGTGCAGGTAAAAATAAGTAGCAGAACTACCCACGGGGATAAATATTTAAAAACATTATTAGTTCAATGTGGGTGGACAGCAACTCGAACAAAAAACACCTATTTACGCAGTAAGTATGACAGTCTTGTA
>JAIORT010000883.1 GCA_021107975.1 Bacteroidales bacterium
CCCTGGAACAATCGATTATAATTACAATGACAACTTAATAACCGAGATTCTAAAAGATGGCAGGTTTAAAAATCGCTTTAAGTACAACGACTCAGGGCAAGTATTATCTGCTATAAATTCAGATAGTATAGAGAATATTTACAACATAGAAGCAGGATCAAATGGATACAAATTCAGTATATCAGGTCAAAGCAGTATAGAAAATAAAGATTTTATTCAATATGATCAATTTTTTCGCCCTACTTTCCAAAGACTTAATGATAATTCGGAAATTTCATGGGATTATTATTCTGGAGATTCGATGAGAATTAGAATAGAAGATTCTCAGGGTTACCAGTATAAAATTTTACATTCTGAGGATGGCAAGACAGAAAGGTTAATTTTTCCGGCTGGTGATAAAATTGAAGCAGAATATAATGCCTATGGTCAGCTAATATCACTAATCCGAAATCAAAAACATTACCTCCGCCAAAAATGGAATGAAGATGGGACCTTGTATGTATCAGATTTTGAAAATGGTTCATATTATCCTCAATATAATGAATATGGAGATATTTCTGGAATATTATTAACGGAACCCGGCGAAATTTTATCTGTCAGCAAATGGCAAGAAATCATATATGATGACTATGGACGTTTATATAAATCAATTGATTATACCGGTTATGAACGAACCAACCAATATGATAATAATGGAAATATTAAAGAAATATCATCTAACAGAGGAAAAATTGTTGTCATTCGTAATTTTGAGGGAAATATTGAAAATATTGTTTCAAGCTGGGGATCTGTTCAAAATTATTATTATGATAGTATTGGAAATATTAAGCGCCTGGAATTTTTGAAAAATAATAAACAATCAACATTGGAGTTCAATCAGAACTTTCCTGAGAGTATCCGCTTATTTGATGGAAGTGAAATTAAAATTGCATATAATGATCATAATGATCAAATTAAAGAAGTTAATACTCCGTCTTTAACTTTAAATTATTTTTATGACGAGAAAAATCAGATTTCCAATATCAATATCAATAATAGAATGACTATTGAATATAAATATGATCCGGAAGGAAAGTTAATTCATATTTACAAAAAAAGCGGTAATCATTACTGATTGCAAACATTAAATAGATTTTCCATTCTTTGGTTATAATCGGGACTGTCAGGATCAATATTTCCTGCTTGCTGGTATTTTTCACGAGCATTTATACAATTATTCATTTTTAGTGAAATATCTCCCATCAATAGAAATTGTTCAAAATTATTCTTATTGAGAGGTAAACAATATTTTTGAATCACATCCATTGCTGCAGGATAATTATTTTGTAAATAATGTACCTTAGCTTTTAAATAGAAAATATACCATGTTCGGAGATTGGGATTATTAATTGCTGACGTAATTTCAGATAAAACATCCTTATACTGACCCTTCTTAATATATATTTCAAGTCGGTAAATGCGGGCTAATACAAAACTCGAGTTTAAATTAATTGCCTCATTAAAATACCTTTCAGCTGCAAAAGTATTATTCTCATTTAGAAGTTTGATTCGTCCAATGAGAAAAGGTGGTAATGAAAATTTAGCATCCAATATCCTTGCCCTTTCATATTGCTTTATAGCCTCATTAGGTAAAAAATTTGCTTCTAGATCTAATCCTAAATTAATATTGTCTATAACCTTTTGATTTATTCCTTGTTTATTTAATTGATATGAAAACATCCACATTTCAAGAAAATAAATCAACTCCTTATCGGTGCATTTCATAATTGCAAGTTGAATATTGTTCTTAAAAGTTTCTATATTGTCCTTAGCTAACTCATTAAAAGCATACAATATATAATAATTTGGTTGATTTTCATGCTCCATATTTGCTTGAAAATTGAAAAAATAACTTTGGCTGAATAATCTTTTGTTGTTTTTTATTTCTTCATTAATTATTTTTAAGATTATATTGAATTCTTCATCCCATTCCATAAAGTCAAGATCATCAATGTATGATCTCATAAACGATATGTCATCATTCAAGAATTTCGTATTAATTGAGTCCAGTTTAGATAAATATTCCAATCTATTTGAATAACACAATAATCTGGACAGTATGCCTGTATAAACTGAAAATTTATTCCTTCTCCCATAGTTTCCGGCTTCAAAAACGGTTAATTTCGTTTTTCCCCATACGACATATCGATCATTATAAAAAGCTTTGGATTTAACAAGTAAATCATCATGTTTCTCTTTTAATGTTATATTTATCGGTTCGGTAATTTTGTAATATATATCAATAGTATTTCTTAAATAAGTTATTGAATCTCTAATAGTTTTAACAATTTCCAATTGATTATCATTGATATCTTCTAATAATCCATAATCTGTTTTGTGTTTATCTAAGATTCCCTCATATTTATCACGAATTTTATTGATAATATCTGGTATTAATTGTTCATAAATTTGGTTATATGTTGAAAAGCGTATATAATACATGTGATTTTCACTTCCTCCAGGTAAAAGATTTTTCAACTCTTGAAATGCTGCAAGGTATTTTTGCTTTTCATACAATTCCTTACCGCTATTATAAAGGTTCTTATATGCAGTATATTTTGGCCAAAATTCTTCAGGGATTTGAATTGGGTTCGATCTATTTAATTGAAAAATAAATTCAAAGGGTTTATAAATATCTATTTCCTTTTTTGCATATGCTAATAGTAGCTTGTCAATTCTTCCCGAATTGTTTTCAAAAGTTAATATTGAGCCAATTTTTGTTGTTTGTGAAAATTGTTCAATTTTCAATTCATTTAAGTCTCTTATCAAACCCCTACTGAAGTTCTCCTCACCTTTAAGTTGTAAAATAAAAAAAAGAGTATCATTATTTTCATAATAGTTCTCAGGAATATTATCCAGACATAGATGAGTAGATAATCTAATACGACCATAATCATTACGATCAAGTTGAATTTCTGCTACCTGACCAAGAACCACTTCATAAGATAAAATAAAAATAATAGTAATTATAAAATTTCTTTTAATCATATAAATCATAATCTTTAGTAATTAAATGAATCTGAAATACAACAAAAGCATAAAAGTAATAAATAATTTCATAAACCCTGGTAACCGGAAGTAAAAATATAATTTTTTAATAACTCTGTTGAAAAATAAGTCTTTCAATGTTATGCAAGACTTAAAAATTTTCACCCATTTTGGTGAATGATTAAAAACAATAGCAGCAAAGTAACACCATTTGGCGGAATCCACCTGATTCATCGTCAAATGATTTCAAAGAGTTATCCACAATTGGTTAGGCAGATATTAGGGAGCCAAAGTAAAAATGATGGGTTTTGAGTATGAGTTTCATGGCTTTCTGCGGTGGCGATTATGCCGAAGCCCCACCAGGACTCGAACCTGGATCTAAAGTTTAGGAAACTTCCATTCCCTGCCTGCCGTTGCTATGGCCTTATGTGTCGGCAGGCAGGTATCCCTTGAACTACGGGGCTGATATTTGTCGTAATTTTTCTTTCAATCTTTCCTTACCTACTCCTGACTTAAAATATTTTTCTCTTTTCCTTGCTTCAGATCTTGTTTCACAATTTTCTTGGTAAAATATTCTCCATGGTTTGAATGCTTTTGTTGATTTTGTTTTACCTGAATTATGTTCTTGTACCCTTTTTTCAATATTTCCTGTCAAGCCAACATAGACATTTCCATTCTTTTCACTTACTATTGCATATACATAAAACATTTCTCCTTCTTAATAAATTGTAATAAAAAAACAGCCTTTAATCCTATTTGATTAAAAGTTGTTTTTTGTAGCCCCACCAGGACTCGAACCTGGATCTAAAGTTTAGGAAACTTCCATTCTATCCCTTGAACTATGGGGCCGATATTTGTGGTATTTTTTCTTTCAATCTTTCTTTACCTATCCCAGACTTAAAATATTTTTCTCTTTTCCTTGCTTCATATCTTGTTATTAAATTTTCATGGTAAAATATTCTCCAAGGTCTGAATGCCTTTGTTGATTTTGTTTTACCTGAATTATGTTCCTATATTCTTTTTTCAATATTTCCTGTTAAATCGACATAGATATTTCCATTTTTTTCACTTACTATTGCATATACATAAAACATTTATCCTTCTTAATATATTGTAATAAGAAAACAGCCTTTAATCCTATTTATTTAATAACTGCTCTTGCGGCCACCAGGACTCGAACCTGGATCTAAAGTTTAGGAAACTTCCATTCCCTGCCTGCCGTTGCTATGGCCTTATGTGTCGGCAGGCAGGTATCCCTTGAACTATGGGGCCAAATTTATTTACGATTTATGATTTTAGATTTTAGATTTTGTAGTTCTGAGTTCGATGCCCGAAAAAGGAAACGATTATCAAAACCTGAAACCCTGAACTAATATCTATAATGCTCAGGTTTATATGGCCCTTCAACAGGGAATCCGATATAAACAGCCTGATCCTGTGTCATCTTAGTTAGCTTAACTCCAATATGATCGAGATGCAGCCGTGCCACTTCTTCATCAAGTTTTTTCGGCAGACGGTAAACGTCAATTTTAAAATCATTTTTCCAAAGCTCTATTTGTGCAAGTGTTTGATTTGAGAATGAGCTACTCATTACAAACGACGGATGTCCGGTTGCACAGCCAAGATTTACAAGTCTTCCTTCGGCTAACATAAAAATCTCACGTCCGTCAGGGAAAATGTACTTATCAACCTGAGGTTTAATATTAACCTTTTTCACTCCCGGATAATCATTTAAAGGCTCCACCTGTATCTCATTATCAAAATGCCCGATATTACAAACGATTGACTGGTCTTTCATTGCTTTCATGTGATCAACGGTAATCACATCCTTGTTGCCTGAAGCCGTAACAAAAATATTTCCTTCCTTAACAGCTTCTTCCATTATAGTTACCTCAAATCCTTCCATGGCAGCCTGCAAAGCATTTATCGGGTCAATTTCGGTAACCAAAATCCTGGCGCCATAACCTTTAAGCGACCTTGCACTTCCTTTGCCAACATCGCCATAACCTGCCACTACAACAACCTTACCTGCCACCATAATATCTGTTGCTCTTTTTATACCGTCAACAAGTGACTCACGACAACCGTATAAGTTATCAAATTTAGATTTCGTAACCGAATCGTTCACATTGATTGCCGGTGCATAGAGCGTACCTCGCTCCATCATCTGATACAGGCGGTGGACACCGGTTGTTGTTTCTTCCGATATTCCTCTCAGCGTTTTAACAGCCCTGTGCCATTTGTTGCTATCTTCAATATAAGTATTTTGCAATTGCTTAAGTAAAGCTGTTTCTTCTTCATTGTTTGGTTTTTCTTTCAACAGTTCAGGATTTTCTTCAATAGCGTATCCTTTATGAACCATCAATGTAGCATCTCCGCCATCATCAACAATAAGGTGCGGACCATTGCCATCGGGGAAAGTCAGTGCCTGGTTAGTACACCACCAGTATTCCTCTAATGTTTCACCTTTCCATGCAAAAACGGCAATCCCATTTGCAGCAACAGCCGCTGCAGCATGATCCTGCGTAGAAAAAATATTACAACTTGCCCATCTTACTTCAGCGCCTAATTCGGTAAGTGTTTCAATTAAAATTGCGGTTTGTATGGTCATGTGAAGTGAACCAGTGATCCTTGCACCTTTCAGTGGTTTCTCCTTAGCATATTTATTCCGGATAGCCATTAAACCCGGCATCTCCTTTTTAGCAATTTCTATTTCTTTTTTTCCCCAGTCTGCGAGAGAAATATCAGCAACTTTGTATGTCATTTTATTTTCAACTGTTAAAGTTTCCATATTATTAAATTATAACTATTAAATATTAAATTTTTTAAAAAAGTGTGCAAAGATAATTACTTTATGGGTAGCTCACAAATTTATATTATAACTCTTTCACAAAACACCTTCTCCTTTTATGCTGAATGTGGTCGTAATTTTTCCAGTTGCTGATTACATTGTGGTTTGTTTCAAATATTCCGGTTGTTTCCATTTGGTCGATTCCCTGCTTCATCATTTCCTCCTGAATCTCGGCAAATAAAATAACCGCAGCCCCGGCACTTTGATATTCAGGAATAACGCCGGTTAATAGCAGATCTATAACTTTTGGATGTTTCATGGCTTGCATAATATAAAAAAAACCTAAAGGAAATAATTTTCCATTCGCCTTTTGCATAGCTTCTGAAAGGGAAGGCACACCGATAAGAAACGCAATAATCTTATCTTCCTTTTTAATAATTCTTACATATTTGGGGTTAATAACTTTAAAGTATTTATTAGCATACAAATCAATCATCTCATCATTAAAAGGAGTAACATAAGGAAGCTCTTGAAATGCCTTGTTAAGAATTTCAAACATCGGACGGACATATTCACGCAATTCAGCAGTAGAACTGAATTTTATTACTTCAAAACCATAACGTTTTTTAATAAGGTTTGCTCCCCGTATGGCTTTATTATGAGCTTTTTCTCCAAGCGTTAATCGAAATTCTATCCAGTCATTTTCTTTAGTATAACCTAATTCTTCTATATATTTATAGTAATATGCTTTATGATATACTGAGCCGATCGATGGTAAATAGTCAAACCCATCTATTAACAGTCCCTGATTATCAAGGTTAGTAAAACCCAAAGGACCGTGAACGGTTTTCATTCCCTTTTCCTTCAACCAATTTTCAGCAACTTCAAACAATTTGCATAGAACTTCATTATCATCAATAAATTCAACCCTGGAAAAACGTCCTTTCTTTTCACCGGTCTTTTCATTATAATTATGATTTATAATAGCACTTATCCTGCCTGCACATTTCCCGTCTTTCCATGCTGTCCACAATTTTGTATCACAAAACTTAAAAGCAGGATTTGTATCAGGTTTTAGCTGCTTTATCTCATCATTTTTTATGGGTGGGATCCAAAACGGATCGCCTTTATAAAGTTTGTACGGAAAATCAACAAAATGCTTTATATCTTTTAATGTAACAACCTCTTTTATCTGCAACATGATAATTTGTTTTATGTTTAATAATTATTTGCAAAGATAGGTGAATGGCAGATATGAAATGGGGGAAAATACTTAAAATGCCTAAAATACTTTAAGTACTTTTATTTGGAAAACCTGTCATTATTTATTTCTTTTGTAAAACTAATAAAACTACAGAAAGTAAAATCAGGTGAAAGCAGACATATACAAGGAAATTTCAAAACGTATTCTAATGCTGGATGGAGCTATGGGCACTATGATCCAGCAATACAATCTTCAGGAGAAAGATTACAGAGGAAAAAGGTTTGCTGATTATTCTTCTGACCTGAAGGGCAATAATGATCTGCTTTCAATTACACAACCTCATATCATCAAAGAAATCCACGAAAAATACTTAGAGGCTGGGGCAGATATTATTGAAACCAATACCTTTAATACCAATCGAATTTCAATGGCAGATTATTATATGGAGGATATGGTTTACGAACTGAATGTAGCTTCGGCGAGAATTGCAAAAGAAACTGCAGATAAATTCACCGGAAAAACACCTGAAAAGCCGAGGTTTGTTGCCGGCTCGATGGGACCAACAAATAAATCATTATCGCTTTCGCCGGATATAAATAATCCCGGATACCGTGCTGTTACTTTCGATGATATGTATAAGGCTTACAAAGAACAAGCATTGGCTTTGATAGAGGGAGGTGTTGACATTTTACTTATCGAAACAATCTTCGACACGCTAAATGCAAAAGCAGCGATGATGGCTGTTGCGGATGCTCAAAAACAAAAAGACGTAAAAATTCCTTTAATGGTTTCGGGTACCATCTCGGATGCCAGTGGCAGGACATTATCAGGACAAACCACGGAAGCTTTCCTGAATTCCGTATCTCATCTCGATTTGCTGACAGTCGGGCTGAATTGCGCCCTCGGAGCTAAGGAATTGCGCCCTTACCTTGAAGAATTGTCGGAAAAGGCGCCTTATTATGTGAGCGTTTATCCCAATGCAGGGCTTCCAAATCAGTTTGGTGAATATGATGAAACACCCGAATCCATGTCAGTTCATATAAAGGACTTTCTAAATAACAATTTCGTAAATATTATTGGGGGGTGCTGCGGAACAACTCCTGACCATATAAGAAAATTTGTAAAATTAGCTGAAAAGGCAACTCCAAGAAAAAAGCCTGAAACCGAACATCGCTTAAAACTTAGCGGACTGGAGCCTTTAATAATCTATAAAGGGAGTAATTTTATCAATATCGGCGAAAGAACCAATGTAAGCGGCTCGCGAAAATTCGCCAGGCTTATCAGCGAAGAAAAATATGAAGAAGCTCTTTCCATTGCCCGGCAACAGGTTGAAAACGGCGCCCAGATCATTGATATTAATATGGATGATGCTATGCTTGATGCAGAAAAGTCAATGGTAAATTTTCTGAACCTTGTTGCTGCCGAACCTGAAATAGCGAAAGTTCCAATTATGATCGACTCTTCTAAATGGACGGTGATAGAAGCCGGTTTAAAATGTATTCAAGGGAAAGCCATTGTTAATTCCATCAGCCTGAAAGACGGAGAGGAAGAGTTTAAGCGGCGTGCAGCAAAAATCAGGGACTTTGGCGCTGCAGCCATAGTTATGACTTTTGATGAAGAGGGACAGGCTGTTACTTATGACCGAAAAATTAAAATATGTAAAAGAGCTTATAAAATCCTGACTGAACAAGTCAAATTTCCTCCAGAAGACATTATTTTCGATCCGAATATTCTTACTATTGCCACAGGCATGGAAGAACATAATAATTACGCTGTTGATTTCATCAGAGCTACAAAATGGATCAAAGAAAACCTGCCTTATGCCAAAGTAAGCGGAGGCATCAGCAATCTATCATTCTCTTTCAGGGGAAATAATGTAGTCAGGGAAGCCATGCACTCGGCTTTCCTGTATCATGCTATCGAAGCGGGACTAAATATGGGTATCGTAAATGCAGGTATGTTGCAGGTGTATGATGAAATACCCAAAGACCTGTTGACATTGGTTGAAGATGTGATTCTCAACCGGCGAGAGGATGCCACCGAAAGACTTATTGCTTATGCTGAAAAGGTAAAAGATACCGGCGAAACCAAAGTAAAAGTAGATGAGTGGAGAAAATTTAGTGTACAGGAAAGGCTTAAACATGCCATGGTTAAAGGAATCGTAGATTATATTGAGGAGGATGTTGAGGAAGCCAGACAACAATACTCCCGCTCCCTACAAATTATAGAAGGTCCGTTAATGGATGGAATGAATAAGATTGGAGATTTATTCGGCTCAGGAAAAATGTTTTTGCCCCAGGTAGTGAAAAGCGCCCGTGTGATGAAAAAAGCCGTAGCGAGACTTCTGCCATACATTGAAGACGAACAAGCTGCTGAAGGAAAAGTTAAGTCCGCAGGAAAAATTCTTCTTGCTACCGTAAAAGGAGATGTACATGATATTGGTAAAAATATTGTGGGCGTTGTGCTGGCATGTAACAACTTTGAGGTCATCGATCTCGGAGTGATGGTTCCTGTTGAAAAAATAGTTCAGGCAGCACAAGACGAAAAGGCTGATTTGTTGGGTTTGAGTGGGCTGATTACACCTTCTTTGGAAGAGATGGTTCATGTGGCAAAAGAAATGGAACGCCTCGGAATGAATATACCTCTTCTGATAGGCGGCGCTACAACTTCCGAGATTCATACCGCTGTTAAAATTGCACCGGGTTACAACGCACCGGTTATCCATATCAGAGATGCCTCGAAAAGTGTTGGTGTTTCTGCCAATTTAATTTCAGATGAACTTAAACAATCTTATGTTGATGAAATAAAAGAAAAATATCAAAAAATCAGAGAACAACATGAATTAAAAAAAGGTGTAATCGCTAATATTCCATTCGGCAAGGCTAAAAAAAATAAATTAAAAATCGATTGGGATACAACTAATATTTTTAAACCGGCTTTTATCGGGAATAAATATTTCAACGATTATCCTCTTAACGAGATAAGAAAATTTATTGACTGGACATTCTTTTTCCATGCATGGAAGATCAATGGGAAATATCCGAAAATATTTGACGACCCTTTAAAAGGCAATGAAGCAAAGAAGCTATATGATGATGCGAATATGCTTCTGAATAAAATCATTCAAAAGAAAATGCTTACAGCCAATGGTGTAATCGGATTTTATCCTGCGAATTCAGTGGGAGAAGATGTTGAGGTTTATACTAATGAATCAAAGAAAGATAAAATAGCAACGCTACGTTTTTTGAGAAACCAGCAGCAAAAAGAAAATGGAATCCCGAATTTGTGCCTGACTGATTTTATTGCCCCAAAAGATTCAGGACTTACAGATTACCTTGGCGGATTTGCAGTTACTGCCGGACTTGGTTTAGAGAAATGGACTGATCAATTCGAAAAAGAGTTAGACGATTACAATAGTATCATGATAAAAGCGCTTGCCGACCGGCTTGCAGAGGCTTTTTCAGAATTACTTCATCAAAGGGTTAGAAATGAGTTGTGGGGATATGCGAGAGATAAAGACCTTGATCAAGCAGATGTCCTGAAAGAAGATTCCATGGGAATTCGCCCGGCACCCGGCTATCCTGCCTGCCCTGATCATTCCGAAAAAAGAGTTTTGTTTGACTTATTAGATGTAGAACAAAAAGTCGGCATTTCGCTTACGGAAAACTTTGCTATGTGCCCGGCAGCATCTGTTTGTGGCTATTATTTCGCCCATCCGCTTTCAAAGTATTTCAATGTTGGAAAAATAAGTCAGGATCAGGTAAAGGATTATGCACAAAGAAAAAATGTAAGTGCCGGTCAAATTGAGAAATGGCTGAATGTGAATTTGAATTATTAGTATAGGGGTATAAGGGAACAATGGAAATGTGATAATTGGCTAAATTGCTATTTTCA
>JAIORT010000904.1 GCA_021107975.1 Bacteroidales bacterium
TTTAATCTTTTTCATTTTTCCCTGTTATTGCAAGAATTTCGGAGGCAATCTCTTCAATAGCTTTGCCGGTAACATTAATAACTGACCATAAAGGCTGTCGGCTGTATATCCGGAGGGCATATCTTAATTCTTTGCTCACATACGAATATTCGGCATACTCGCCTGTTGCTCCCCCAAGGTAATCATGCCTGACTTTTCGCAATTGTGATAAACGACCGGGATAAGTTGTAAATCCAAATACTTTTTTAGGATCGATCTCATATATTACAGGGGGTGGATCAATGCCCCAGATAATTGGCACATTGGCAACTAACCAGCCTTTCATGGCAAGAAAAATACTCAGCGGAGTTTTAAATGTTCGCGAAACCCCTAACAGAACGATGTCTGCCTTATCGAGATCATGTATCCTCATCCCGTCATCATGGCGAAAGGTAAATTCAACAGCCTCTATACGCTTGAAATAATCTTTATTGATTTTATGAAACAAACCGGGCTTTTCAGAGGGAGCATTGGCTAACTGAATTGAAAGCCTCATCAGCAAAGGACCCATAAGGTCAATGGTTTCAACATTGTGTTTACGGGCTGTACGTACCATTACACTTCGCATTTCGTCAGAAACAAGTGTGTGAACGATAAATGCCTTATGATTAACGGCTTCAGTAACGACCTCCAACACCTGTTCTTTGGTACGAATACCGGGTTTCCGTATAATTTCTATATCTATTCCTTCAAACTGCGTACGCGCGGCATTGAGCGCCTGCTCTGCTGTCCGTCCTGTTCCGTCCGATACTACAAATATATAATACATAATTGGTTCAAATGTAGTAAAAAAAGAGAAATAAATAGCGCAAAAAAACTCCCCGCTCCAAAAATGGATTGGGGAGTTAAGTGCAATATTAATAAGCGTTAACTATTATCTCCGGCAATTTCCTTTTCCCCAGCTACCTCTGCCCTGACCGTGTCCGGAACCATATCCTTTTCCCATTCCTGCGCCCCTGCCTCTGCGTTTGGTATCAAAATATACTTTTTGCTCATCTGTTAAAAGATTGCGAACTGCCTGTCGGTGAGCAGCGGCTTTTTTCTGCTTTCCGATCCTGATGGTTCCCATCTCATCAATTAGTTTGTTAATCTCGTCCAT
Source organism: Bacteroidales bacterium (assembly GCA_021107975.1). Lineage (GTDB taxonomy): Bacteria > Bacteroidota > Bacteroidia > Bacteroidales > JAADJA01 > JAADJA01. Next base: position 1,139 of record JAIORT010000904.1, read on the forward strand.
ATCCACATTATCTGCTGTTTGAAGGGTTTGCAGCTTGGCTCTTTTTTCACCGTGTTGATTCCTGAAGTCCTGCATCTCCTTTATATGGGCTGTTCTTAATTTATCTATCTGGTTTTGCTGATCCTCAGTCAGGTCAGGAATATTGCAAAAATATCCCTTTTGCTGATTAGGATTGTTTCCCCTTCCGTCTCCCCTGCCCATGCCGGATTGTGCAAATACATTTGCATTTAAACTTAGCAGCAATGCCGCTACTACAACTGTGATTGTTTTTACTTTAAGTTTTTTCATTTTAATTTAATTTTAAATGTTATTGAATAATTTATTTGATATTATTTAATTTTTTATCGTGTTTCGTCTGCCGTGTGAACCGGGTGCAAAAGTATCTCTCCTGCACTTTAGCTCCCATTCTGAATTTTGCATGGCTTTGAACATTCTGAATAGTTTATCGCGTTGTTGATCGTTACAAATATCTTTCAGATTCAGGTAATACTCAAATGTGAGGTGCTTTAATTCCCTGTGAAACGCTCCAAATTCATCGGCAATCTGATGCAACCTGACCGTATCGGATTTTTCAACTGACAATTCATTTAACATTTCCAGTCTTTTTTCCTGCATCTGTTTTGTGATCTTACTTGCCTGCAAACGATAATTTTGCCTGAAAGACCTGAATTGCTGTTGTTGTTCCCTTGTCAGATTCAATTCCTCCCTAAAAAAACGTCCCAATCCGTAATCAGGGATCATAATCCTTTCAGGTTTCCGGGTATTATTATCTATAATATAAACATGATAAATAACTGTGGCAATAGTTGCAATATTTGTTGCAAGCAGTATTACTATTATCCAGATTAATATCTTATTCTTTTTAAAGTAGTCCATTTAGTATGTTATTCTTCGGTTAATAAAAAAGATTCAATTTTTTCAAGTTGAAAATCATTCAAATAAAACTCATCGGTTTGATGCACGATTGTTTGGTTTTGTTCCTGCTTTTGAAATGAGTTGCCCAAAAATATCCCGAAAACTATACCCGACAGAAGCAATAATGATAAGGTTACAGGTTGTAAAATCTTAATAAAATTTGGCTGTAATACAGATAATGATTTTTGCTCTTCCAAATTACTTATCTGTTGCTGTATCCTGGTAAAAAGAAATGGATTTGGTTTTATTTTCTTCTCCTTTTCTATTATTGTAAATGTTTCCTTTATATCAAGGAATAATTTATTACAATCCTGACAACTTTGCAGATGTTCTTTTATTTCCGTTTTTTTATCCGGCTGTAATTCTCCTTCGATATAAAAAATCAGGTTGCTATTTACTTCCTTGCAATTCATTTTTGTTCATTTTAATTTTTTGACACTATTTAATAAAAAAACTTGCATTTAGGGTTTAATTAATTTTATAATAATTCAATAATTTTTTCTGTAGATTAATTTTTGCCCTGTGAATTAATGATTCAACCGAAGATAAAGACAACTCCATTACTTCGGCAATTTGCTTGTACGAGAGGTCCTCATATTTATTCATTGTAAAAGCTATCTTCTGGTTTTTGGGCAATGAACCAATTGCCTTATGCAAGATTACTGCCCTTTCTTTATTTTCTATTGTTTTCCCAGGATCGTTGTTTATATTATCTTTTATTGTTATTTCAGGATTTTTCGCTCCCGGAAATAAAGTTTCAACACTTTTGAACCAATTCGATTTTTTATTATCCCGAATGAAATTCAGTGATTTGTTAACTGCAATTCTATATATCCAGGTTGATAGTTTGGAGTCTTTACGAAATTTGTTAATAGATTTATAAATCTCTATAAAGACTTCCTGTGTAATATCTTCCGCGTCATTTTTATTATGAAGAAAACCCATACATGTATTAAATACCTTTATCTGGTATTTATCAAAAACCATCTTAAATGCTTGCTGATCACGATTTCTAATCCGATCTGTTAACTCTGAATCTGACATTTATGCACCGAAGAATTTTACAGAATAACTTTGTTTTTGTAATAGACACAATTATAAACAAAAACTTGCAGATTACATTAAATATTAATTTAAAGTTTTTATAACCATTATTAAAAATTTACGTAGAATCATTTTGTTTTAATCGTAAATTATTATTAAAAGAAGCAAATTATTAAAACAAGTACCCTTGAAAATAATTAGATTACCTTTTATTTTTGTAGTTATTTTACTGCTTTGCAATGCTGTTCAATCAACCGGCAAAGAGACTGATACTTTGGATGCTAAAAATAATATAGCAGACAGAGCAGAACAAATAGATGTACTAAATAGCCTTTCATCATCATACCTAAATCAGCAACCCGATAAAACCATAGAGCTTGCCACTAAGGCATTGGGGATATCACAATATAATAAGGATTTAAAAAGACAGGCTGCCTCACTATTTAACATCGCTAATGGTTATAGAATAAAGGGAGAAAATATAAAAGCGCTGGAGTTTTTCCTGCAGTCTCTGAAGATTTATAAACAAATTGCTGATAAGGAAGGAGTTGCAAAAAGTTCGAATAATGTTGGTAGAATGTTTAGGTTTTTAGGAGATTATACAACAGCTTTAGATTACCATCTTGAATCCTTAGGGATTTACAAAGAACTTAAGAATAATTCCGGTATTGCAACATCTCTGATCAACGCCGGTGTGGTTTACAGGAATCTTGGGAAAAAAGATATGGCGCTTGGAAATTATAACAAAGCCCTGATAATAAGCCGTGAAAATAATGACCTGGTATGTATTGTCAATGCCTTAGTCTCGATAGGAAATATTTACTGGTATGATAATGATAATAACAAAGCGCTACTGACTTATGAAGAAGCTTTTCAAATTACTCAACAAAAAGATTATAAGGGAGAACATCCGGCTGGAATTTTAAATAATATTGGAAATGTTTACCGCAGTATGGGTAATTATAAGAAAGCCCTTGATTATTATAATCAATCTTTAACAATGAGCCGGAAGATCGGAGATAAAAATGAGATTGCAGTTACTCAAAAAAATATAGGGATAACTTATAAGGAATCCGGGAAATATTCTCAAGCTATTCAATATCTTAATGAAAGTAAAGACTTAGCCGAACAAATTCATCTTTTAAGGATACAAAGAGAAACCCTTGACCAACTTTCTCAAACATATACTATTCTTTCCGATTACCAAAAAGCTCTGGAATATTACATTGAATATTCAAAATTGAAAGATTCATTATTCGATGAGGAAACGAGTGATAAAATATCTATACTGCAATTCGGGCATGATATGAAAGAGAAAGAACAGCAAAAAACGATATCGGAAAAAGATATAGAATTAAAGAGTACGCGCGAAAAAAATATTCGCAATATAATAATTTTTATTTCACTGCTTGCCATTTCGTTTGTTATCGTATTATGGACCCGGTACAGGTTAAAAGCAAAATCGAACAGGGAATTAAAAACCTTGAATGCCGATTTGGAGAGAAGGGTTGAAGAACGTACTAAAAGATTGCGCGAAGAAAACGAATACAGGCGTATCGCCCAGGAACAGGCAGAACTTGCAAATGAAACAAAGAACAGATTTTTGGCTACAATAAGTCATGAAGTCCGTACTCCCATAAACGCTATAATCGGATTTTGTGATTTAACTATTAAATCGGATTTAAATCCTGAGCATCAAACAAATCTTAAACGGGTTAAAGATTCATCAGAACATCTTCTGGCGCTTATTAAGGATATTTTGGATTATTCTCAGATTGAAAGCGGCAAAATGGAACTGAAGAAGGTAACTTTAGATATTAATAAATTGGTTGAATCTGTTGTTAATGCTTATTACTTAGATGCTGAAAGCAAAGATATTAAACTTTCATGCGAGATTGCAGGAAACGTCCCCAGGTTTATTATAGGCGATCCTAATGCTATAAGACAAATCCTTTACAATTTAGTAGGGAACGCAATGAAGTTTACTGACAGGGGTGATGTTGCAATTTCAGTTAAAGTTGAAGATAGTTTAATAGCAGATAAAAAAGTTAAACTTAGGTTCTCGGTAAAAGATACCGGAATTGGTATTTCTAAACTGAAACAAAAGCTTATTTTTAAAGATTTCACACAAGGAGACAGCTCTTCAAGACGAAGGTATGGAGGCGCCGGGCTTGGTTTAACAATAAGTAAAAATTTTGTTGAGTTAATGGGCGGCGAAATATGGGTTGAAAGTGAAAAAGAAAAAGGCAGTAATTTTATTTTTACACTTACATTTAAAGTTGATAAAAATAAATCAGTTAAAACTATTCTCAGGAAACCTCACGAAAAGAAAACTCTTTATATACTTGTTGCAGAAGATAATTTGCTTAATGCACAGGTAATTGCTGCTTTTCTCAAACGACTTGGACATACTTCGAAAGTGGCAGGCAATGGGATAGAAGCTTTAAACTTGCTTTCAAAAGAAGATTTTGATGCCGTTTTAATGGATATTGAAATGCCTGAAATGGATGGTATAGAAGCAACTGAAGCAATCAGGGCGGGAAAAGAAAATGTCAGGAATCCCAAAATACCGATTATTGCCTTGACTGCCCATGCTATAAAAGATTATGAAGAAAGAAGTTATAAGTCCGGCATGGATAATTATCTTACCAAACCTGTTGATATTGAACTGCTGTCAGAAATACTGCAATCAGTTTAATTGTTGATTTTAGCCATAATTTCAGTGTATCTGCCACAACTTCCCTTTGTTTTCCAGAAGGTCAATTCATGTTAAATGGGAATAAATAAAAAACAGGTAAGAGCATTGCTCTCACCTGCTTCTAAGCAAGGTGATGAAAAGAAGAATAGAATAAACCTAATTATTAACCAAAACCAATTTAAAGGATTTCACCTTACTTTTTCTTAAAAATATCTTTATGTAATCTGTTGACCTGAGAAATATGGCGTAAAGATAATAAATTTTTTATTAAATCAAAATTTATTTTATAAGTTTTCAACAAAATAAGGATGACTGATACAAATAGAATCCACTTCTGACACAAAAATTGTCAATATATTTTATCGGTAAATAAAAAACCGATAGGAGTTTTACCTCCCACCGGTTTAAAAGTAAGGCAATTTAAGAAAGGAAAAGAATAAACCTAATTATTAACCAAAACCAATTAAGGAAAGACACCTTACTTTTAATTCTTGATATATATAAATAACGTTTATTAATTAGAGTTATTATCTAGTATTTAAGTTGCATGTAAAAGTAAATATTTTTTTTAAACTGCTTTCGAAAATTCAGGGAGATATCTTATTTTTTCATTACGAATAACCCTGAAATTTTCAAAAGGAACTTTAACTTTCTCCTTCGTCAGTGCTAATACTTTTCTTTGTAAAATATTCCTTGCCCTTGTTAATTGCGACTTTGAAGTATTATTAGAAATATTCAGCATTTTTCCTATTTCTTTATGCGAATACCCTTCGACAACATACAAGTTAAAGATGGTTCTGTATCCGTTTGGCAGTTCCTGTATTAGTTTAATCAACTCTTCCTTAGATAACTTATCATAGATGTTTTCTGCTTTTGTTTCAGGAACTTCCAACCCTTCAATGTCATCGAAATGTGAATACTTTATTTTTTTCCTGTAAAAGTTAATTGCCGTATTAATAATTGTTTTTCTTATCCAACCTTCTAAAGAGCCTTCATTCCTGAAGTCCTTCAGTTTTGTAAAAATTTTAATAAATCCATCCTGTAGAATATCATCTGCCTCCATCTGATTACCAGTAAACCTCATACATATTCCGTACATTTTTGGTGCATAATGCTTATACAAAAGTTCTTGAGACCTGGCATCATTTTGCAGGAATATTTCAGTATTTACCTCTCCTTGTCCTTGTGACATAAGTATTTGTTTTGTTAAATATACTTTTTTTCCTAATCATTCATGGTTTTTAACACCATCACTTTTTTTTGAGTTATTTAATGCATTAAGTAATTTTTTTAAAGCAGAGTTCTCTTCTTTTTTTCTTTCTATGTATAATTGAATTTCATCATCAATATTTTTTCTTTTATCTATTTTATTTTCGTTTTTCATACTGCTTTGTAATTCGTTTTTCATACCTCGGTTTTTTGCACTGCAAAGATTTAGAAATATATAAAATAATACAAATAAATTGATATTACAAAATCAATACAATATTTTAATGTACCCTGATAAAAACAATACAGAATAAAATACTACCCCTGCATTACCGATACATACAGGGATAATATTCGAGAAAACAAGCTGTTATGAATGAATGCATTTTAAAATTGAGACAGGAAGTCAGCTAAACCAATGTCTTTATTAGAAATATTAAGTTTTTTTCTTAATCTTATTCTTGCTGTTTCAATACTTTTAATACTTTGATGTGTAATAGCAGAGATTTCACGGGATGACATATTCAACCGCAGGAAAGCACATAATTTTTTATCATTGGCTGACAGATGGGGAAATTTTTTATTCAGGATTTCATAATAATAATTATGAACTTGTTTGAATCGAAGCTCAAATTCTTCCCAAATATCGCTATCAATACTCGATTGAAGCTCAAGAATAACTTCATTAATAACATTTTGATTTTCCTTTTTAAATCTTGGTTTTTCTTCAATAAGTCTTTCCGAAACAGAAGTTATCAATTCATTTTTATTAACCAGATATTTTACGTTATCCTGTAATTCTTTACCTTTAAATTCAAGTTTTTCCTGCAATAATTGGTTTTCTAATTGGTGTTTTTTTTGTTTAAGTTTAAAATATTTTGACTTTGCCTGCTGCCTTCTAAAAAGCAAAATTGTTATTACAACGAAAACAAATAAAGCCCCGGCAATTGTAATGAAAATTAATTTTGTTTTTTGATATTCCAATTCATTCAAATATTGATCTTTCCTGAATTGATTTTGCATTTTGAGGCGTGTTATTTTTTGAGTATTTTTTTCAAAATTCAGGCTGTCGCTCAAAGTTTTGTATATTTTATGGAATTTATAAGATTGTTTATAGTTATTAAGCCCAGCGAAGGTTACACTTAATCCATTTGCCGAATTGTTCAAATGCGCTAAAGATTCCAGGCTGTCTGCAATGTTGTAACTTATTAATAAGTATGGCAAAGCTTTTTCAAACTCATTTTGTGAATTGTAATAATTACCAATGTAATAATTAGTTGAAGAAATACCGTCCATATCTCCCTGTCTTTCGTTTATTTTTAATCTTTTAAAAAAATATTCTAGACTTTCCGGTTTGCCCATTCGCTGGTACAGGATGCCAATATTTCCATAATTATTTCCAATCCAGTTTTTATTATTAAGCTCTTTATTTGTTTTAAGCGATTTGAAATAATATTCAAGAGCCTTGTTATAATCCCCCATCCTTTCGTATATCATACCCAGGTTGTTGAAATTTCCGGCTATCCATTTCTTATCATTTATTTCAATGTTAATTTCAAGAGCTTTATTGAAATATTCAATGCTACATTCATCATTATTAAGATAATAATTAATTATACCTATTATATTATAACATCTGGCAATTCCTATTCTGTTGTTTTCCTCTTGCATAATTTTCAGACTTTTAAAAACATAGTCTATTGCCTTGTCATAAATACCCTTTGTTCCGAAGAAAATACTAAGATTATTATAAGATTCGGCTATTCCTTTTTTATAATCTATTTCTTCACTTAATTCAAGTGCTTGCCGGGAATAATCATTCATTTTATCAGAATTAATATAAAGGAAGTCATCAGCAATTTTATTCAACATATCTATTTTGGCAATATCGTTTAATTGATAATCAAGTTGCTGTATCAAACTGTCAATATATTCCTGATCCTGGGCTATTATGCCGGGAGTTATTAAATAATTAATTAACAATATGAAAATTATCCTTTTCATTAATTATAAATTCGATAAAAAAGTATGCAGGTTTATATCTTTTTTAGATAAATCAAGTTTTTTTCTAAGCCTTGTCCGTGCAACTTCTATGCTGTTGAGATTTTGATGTGTTATAGCTGCAATTTCCTTAGTGCTCATATTAAGACGCAAAAGGGCACAAAGTTTCTTATCGTTTTCAGTTAAATCAGGAAATCTTTGGTTTAGCTTCCGGTAAAACGCTCTATGTACTTCACGAAATCGTTGTTCAAAAATTTTCCAAATATCAGTATCCACACTTGATTGCAGGTTTAAAATAATATCCTGAATTACTATTTGATTTTTTGTTTTAAATTCAGATTTTACTTTTAAGAGTTTTTCGCTGATAAAGTTTATTAATTCGTTCTTTTTTACAAGGTACATTACATTAGTTGCCAATTCCTTGTTTTTGAAATCTATTTCTTCCTGAAGGTATTTATTTTCTAATAAGAGGCTTTCGTCTTCGATTTTAGCATGATTTATTTTTATCCTTGAGCGCCCATAAAGCAAAATTAGTACTATTAATAAGCTGAAAAGACCAGCGGCAATCATGAAATATTTTAATTCTGTTTTTTGCCGTTTTATTCTATTTAATTTTTGTTCGTGTTCGAAAATAAGTTGCATCTCGAGTTGTGTAATCTTTTCAAAATTTTTTATATTGAATATGCTGTCGCTAATTTGTTTGTATTGGCGGTGATAATAATATGCATCTTTAAATTGATTTCTATCGGCGTATATTTTGCTTAATCCTTTTGCAGCATCTTTAGCATTAATTAACAATTCATTTTTTAATGCGAAATCGTATCCTGTTTTAAAGTAATGCAGTGCTTTATCATAATCATTCATTTGTAAAAACAGGTTACCCAGGCTGTTGTTTATTGACGGAAATCTTTCTTCATCATTGATTTCCCGGATGATCTTCATGCTTTTATTCAGGTAAATAAGTGCAGAGTCAAATAATTTTTGTTGTAAAAAAATGTTGCCGATATTACCATAATTAATGGCAAGATTATTTTTCTTATTCAACTCTTTACTGATTTTTACTGATTTACGGTAATACATCAAAGCTTCGCTATACTGACCGCGGAATCTGTATATTTCACCTATATTATTGTATAGCGAGGATAATCCGGGCTTTTCGTCCAATTCTTCCCAAATTATCAGACTATTGTTATAATATTCATAAGCTTTATCGTAATTTTTCTGGTCATAATAAGTTCCACCTATATTATTATATGTGTCGGCAAGTTTTCTTTTATCATTTAAGTCTTTGAAAATATCCATTGCCCTGAACAATAAGGAAAGCGATTTTTCATATTCAAATCTTCGCTTATAGACCTTTGCAATTTCAACACTAACTTTTGCGTACCATTTATCATTATCTGTCTTTTCAAAAATATCCTGTGATTGTAACAAAAGGTTTAATGCCTCAATAAAGTCCTGGTTTTCTATCGAATATATTGCTATGAAATATAATGCTTTAGCTTTTTCACTTTGATCATTAACTGATTCGGCAATAACCAGCGCTTGCCTGGCGTAATTGTGTGCTTTGAGTATATCTTCACCAAGGTAAGCTTTTGAGAGCAGATTCAGTATCTTGATTTTTTCAGATGGTTGATGGGTAATACTTAATACATACTGCAAGCTATCGGTATCATAAATAGTAGCCTTAACCGGGCATAGAAACATTATTAGAATCAGGAGGGCGATTGTATGTTTCAGTTGCAGCATTTTGATTTTGGGAAAAAAGATTTCCAAATATATAAAAAAAAAGTCATCTTTCACTAATGAACAAAAATACTCAATTTGTATAAATAAGTACCTGATTACAGGTCTCTCTTTTTTAGTATTACATAAGATAAGAAAATAAATAAAGCAGC
>JAIORT010000793.1 GCA_021107975.1 Bacteroidales bacterium
CAAGAGGTGTATTACCCGGTTTTGGTAATGCAGCAGGTAAATACTTCCTGGAGCAATCGAACTGGCCTTACAACACCGGCAACAAGGAAGTTACTTACTATCTGTTCCACCATCATGGCGATGCGTTTATGACAGTTTATTCCGAAATCCCACAGAACCTTACTGTGAATCATAATCCGATTCTTTATGCAGGTGTTACAAGTTTTGATGTTACAGCTAACGAAGGTTCGTTTATAGCTCTTACTGTTAACGGAGAGATAATCGGAACGGCTGAAGGAACGGGAGCACCGGTTACAATTACAATTCCCGGACAGTTACCACCCGACCAGATGCTTGTTACTATTACTTTGCAAAACTATTATCGCTATACAAGCCTTGTTGATGTTATTCCTCCAACAGGACCTTATGTTGTAAGAAAATCATATACCATTAACGATAATACCGGCGGAAACGGGAATGGCTTAATGGATTACGGTGAAACCAACCTGCTTTCTTTAACAGTTGAAAATGTCGGAGTTCAGCAAGCTGATGATATTACAGTTGTACTCAATACTACCGACCAATATATTACAATAACCGATAACACTGAGTTCTACGGAAATATTGCTGCCGGCGCAACTGCTGTTGTTGCCGACGGATTTGAATATGAAGTAGCCAATGATGTTCCCGATGGTCATAATGTATCATTCGAGGTTTTAGCAACTGATATTAATGATTCTACATGGGTAAGTTATTTTTCAGTACCGGCACACGCTCCTGTTCTTGAATTTGTAGATGATATCACAATTTCTGATCCAACAGGAAATAATAACGGCAAACTTGATCCGGGCGAAACTGCTGATATTAATATCGATATCGAAAATACCGGGTCGTCAGAGGCTTATAATATTATCGGAGAATTAATTGCCGGTGATCCGTTTCTTACGATTAATACAAGCCAGTTTACTTATGGCGATCTCACAGCAGGCGGAACAGCTACCGGTTCATACAGTGTTACAGCTGCCGGAAATACACCTGCCGGTCATATTGTTGACTTTACTTTTGATATAACAGCAGACCTTGGAATTACAGGTTCCGGAGCATTTAATATTGTTGTGGGGCAGATTCCTGTTTTGATTCTTGACCTTGATGGAAACGGTAATTCATCGCCGGCAATGGAAACTGCAATGAATACATTAGATATTGCTTATGAAAAACTAACATCATTCCCACCTGATTTGAATTTATATTCAACAATTTTTACTTGCCTCGGCATTTTTTCCAGCAATCACGAATTATCTTCATCTGAGGGACAATTATTAGCTGATTATCTTAACAATGGCGGCAACCTTTATATGGAAGGCGGCGATACATGGGCTTATGATAATCAAACAGCTGTACATTCCATGTTCAATTTAAATGGCGTTTTGGATGGTACCGGTGATATGGGAACAGTTCTTGGACAAAGCGGTACTTTCACTGAAGGTATGTCATTTAATTATTCCGGTGAAAATAACTATATGGATCATCTTGAACCTATTTCTACGGCATTTATGATTTTGGAAAATCAATCACCAAACTACGGTACCGGTGTTGCTTATGACGAAGGTTCGTACAGAACTATTGGCACATCTCATGAGTTTGGCGGATTGGATGATGGAGTTTCACCATCAACTAAAGAAGAGCTGATGACAGAATACTTAGACTTCCTCGGAATAACTACAACTTTGCAGGCTGGTTTTGGTTCAAACACTACAGCTACTTGTGAAGGTGAAACGGTTGATTTCTATGATCAATCATCTGGAGATGTTATTTCATGGGAATGGATATTTGAAGGAGGATCACCAGGAACTTCTACATTCCAGAATCCTACTGTAATGTATTTTAATGAAGGAACTTATGATGTTACTCTTACAGTTTCGGATGGTGTTGAAAATAACACTCTGCTAATTGAAGATTATATTACGGTTGCTTCTGTTCCGGATGCGCCGGGTACGCCGACTGGTATTACTATGTTGTGTGCCAATTGGGGTAACTCAACTTACACCACAAGCGGCACAGGCGGTGCAACATCTTATAGCTGGCTTCTTGATCCGGTCAGTGCAGGAACAATAACAGGAACGGGTACAAGCATAACAGTAGAATGGGAAGCCGGTTTCCTTGGTGATGCTGACTTAACAGTAGCGGGTGAAAATTATTGCGGAGCCGGTCCTTATTCTGATCCTTTGGTTATTACAAGATATCTGCCTGATGTTACACTTGAGCCATTCGATGATGTATGCCTTACCTGGCCTGCATTTGAACTTACAGGAGGTATGCCCGAAGGTGGCGAATATTCAGGTACAGGCGTAAGTAATGGCTGGTTCGATCCGTCAGTTGCCGGTTTAGGAACCCATACGATTACTTATACTTATGAAGACCCGAATGGTTGTGATAACTTTGCCGAAGAAACCATTTATGTTGATCCTTGTCCGGGCATTAATGAAAATATGGATGACCCGAACGTAATGATCTTCCCGAATCCGAATGACGGAAGCTTTACGCTTAAGCTGAACCTTGATAACAATGATATAGTTGACTTGAAAATCTTCAACTCTTTAAATGAAATTGTATTTAAAGACAATAATATATCAACTGATCAGGATTACGCTAAGGAAATCAACCTAAGTGAGTATGCAAAAGGTATTTATTATTTGCGCATAACAGGAAAAGAAACCAATTTGGTTAAGAAGATCATTATTCAGAAATAAAATTTCTTATCAAAAAAATAAACCCCATGGCTTTTGGTCATGGGGTTTTATAATAAAATAAATTTCTTTATATTTGCCTGTTTCTTCTTAGATTTTAAATTTTAGTATTATGAAACAGCCATGAGTATTAATATAACACACAGGAAACACAATAATAATAGCTGTTTCATCCGTACAAACCTGTCAAATAACAAAATTATAATAGGATGAAAAATCGTACAATTTTTACCGTATTCATTATTTCATTTGTTTTAATATTTAATACGGTGACGGCACAAAAAAGCCTGGAAACAAAAGCGGAGAGTATTGAAGACTGGGAAACCGGCAACATGAGTCAATACAATTGGGAGACAGGGGGTAGTGCTGATTGGTTTGTAACTGACCAAAATCCGCATGAAGGAATTTATTGCGCTCAATCCGGTGATGTTTTTGATAATCAAAACACGTGGTTATCGCTGGAATATGAAGTTTACAGCGCTGAGGATATTTCATTTTGGTTAAGGGTTTCTTCCGAAGGAGGATGGGATTTTCTTAAATTTTATATTGATAATAACGAAATAGATGCCTGGTCGGGCGAAGTACCCTGGCAAGAAGTTTCTTTTCCGGTTTCCGTGGGAATTCATACCTTTAAATGGGAGTATGATAAAGATTTTACCGTTTCTCACGGCGCCGATGCCGCATGGATCGACTACATCGTTTTTCCTCCAATGGAAATAGAAGCATTATTTACTTCCGATACAACTGTGATTTGCGAAGGGGACCAGGTAGCGTTTTATGATATGTCAGTCGGACCGATTACATCATGGAACTGGACGTTCGAGGGCGGTTCTCCAGCCTCGTCCACAATGCAGGACCCAACCGTTATGTATTTCCAGGAAGGGATTTACGACGTTTTACTGGAAGTTTCGGATGGTATTGAAACCTCCACATTATACATGCCTGAATATATTACCGTGGGCAGCGTTCCGGAAACAGCTTCCACTCCGACAGGAATTACTTTTTTATGTGCCAACTGGGGAAATACTTCTTACAACACTACTGGCTTAAGCGGAGTAACAACATATAACTGGCTTCTTGAGCCAGGTGATGCAGGTGTTGTTTCCGGTACCGGTACAAATATAACTGTTGTTTGGGAGGATGACTTCCTGGGGGTTGCTACATTAAAGGTTCAGGGTGAAAATTATTGCGGATCAGGCGCTTATTCCGATCCGTTAAGTATTACAAGGTACCTGCCTGATGTTACACTTGAGCCATTTGATGATGTTTGCGTATTTGAACCTCCTTTTGAGCTAACTGGCGGACTACCCGAAGGAGGCACTTATTCAGGACCCGGAGTAAGCAATGGATGGTTCGACCCTGAAACAGCCGGTATTGGTACACATATTATTAAATACACTTACACTGATCCGAATTTATGCGAAAATTTTGCCGAAGAAACTATTTATGTCGATCCTTGTACAGGTATTAATGATAATATGGACGACCCGTACGTAATGATTTTCCCGAATCCGAATAACGGAACCTTTACACTTAAACTGAACCTTGATAACAATGACATAGTTGACTTGAAAATCTTCAACTCTTTAAATGAAATTATTTTTGAATACAATAATATAACAACGGATCAGGATTACGATAAAGAAATTAATCTAAGCAAGTATGCAAAAGGTATATATTATCTGCGCATAACAGGAAAAGAAACTAATCTGGTTAAAAAAATTATAATTCAAAAATAAATTGTACTTGCAGTATAGTGCTGCCGGACTTTTTCTGAAACAAATTTGGTTTTACATATTTCTTTTATTTATATTTGCACTTCCCTTCAGGCTGATGAAATTTTACTCTACATTTTTAATAATAACCTTAAGATTTAATAATCAAATTCATTCATTATGAAAAACCTTAAACTTTTTATTTTTTCAACCATTTCATCTGTATTCTTTGTCAGTACGGTTTTAGCACAGAATAGCCAGGAAACAGTTGATACGCGAATTGATAACATGGGTTACTGGAAAAAGATGGCAGCTAAAGGATTGGTACCGGTATCACCTGTTGTGCCATTTAAACAGGCAGAGTACAAAACAAGTAAAATTGATGCCAAAAGCGTTAAAACAGAAAATTCTCCGGATGTTCCTGTTACCAATCATACTGACGTAACCGAAAGCGAAAACTCTGTCTTTATTGACCCGAACAATAGTGATTATTTGTTAAACTCAAATAACTCTACTTCATGGTCGGGTAGTTCGGTGAGTACTTTGTACGGAGCAAATTATTTTCAGTCAGATGACGGAGGATTAACCTGGGGCGGAAGTTACCAGGGAGCAGGAGGTTCAAATTCAGGAGACCCAACAACGGCAATTAGTACCAGCGGAAGACAATACGTCGGTTATATTCACAGCAATGGCGGTCAGGGTGTTTCTTATTCTGATAACGGAATTAACTGGACTGCTGTTCAGGCAGCGCCTAATCCCGGTTCTCTTGCTGATAAAAACCACTTATGGATCGATAACAGTCCAACCAGTTCGTACAATGGATATCTTTACGATGCGTGGACTCCTTTTGGCGGATCAAATGATGCCGAGATCGAAATATGCCGGTCAACTGATAACGGGGAGAATTGGTCATCACCGTTAAATATTAGTTCTGCAGTAAATGCAGGAAGTCATAACCAGGGAGTAAACATCCAAACAGGACCGAACGGTGAAGTTTACGTAGTATGGTCAATTTATGATGGTTGGCCCACCGATGAAACTGCCATTGGTTTTGCCAAATCAACAAATGGAGGAGGAAGTTATGCTTCGGCAACAAGAATTATTTCGAATATCAGGGGAATCAGAACAACAGAAACTTCCAAAAATATGAGAGTTAATTCTTTCCCATCAATGGCTGTTGATATCAGTGGAGGTCCGTATAGTGGTAACATGTATATAGTGTGGGCAAATATTGGCACTCCCGGAATCAATACAGGAACAAACATCAGTATATATATGACACGGTCAGAAAATGGCGGTTCAAACTGGACTACTCCTGTAAGGGTCAATCAGGGAACATTTGCCTCCGGAAAAGAAGCATATTTCCCATGGATAACCTGTGATCCTGAAAACGGAACTTTAAGCGTTATCTTTTATGATGACAGAAATACATCAAGCTCTTCCTGTGAGGTATTTGTGGCGAATTCGTTTGACGCCGGAGATACATGGGAGGATTTTGTTGTAAGCGATGTTTCGTTCACGCCTTCTCCTATTCCGGGATTGGCAAGCAGCTATATGGGCGATTATCTCGGTATCACAGCGAGGGGCGGAAAAGTCTATCCCTGCTGGACCGATAACAGGGGTGGTCTTTATATGACTTATGTCTCACCTTTTGAAACCAATAATCTCGAAAGACCAACCGATCTTACAGCAACGCTTAATGACGCTACAGGTCAGGTTGATCTTAGCTGGAACTTCAGCACCGTTCCCGGATTTCTGTATTTTAATATTTACAGGAACGACCTTGTTATAGGTACGTCAACAACAACTTCTTATACTGACTTTTTACCCGATTACGGTCTGTACGAATATAAAGTATCTGCGGTTCATAACGACGGGGAATCTATCCCTGATGCAACCTCTGTACAGTGGGGTGATGCAGAAATTTCAGTGGATCCGACATCATTCTATGTAACACTTCCGCCTGATGCCACAACAACAGAAACACTAACTATTTTCAATAATGGAGAATTGAATCTTGATTTTAGCATAAGTACGGTTATCAATACAAAAGGCAGCAAAGCATATTGTTCTGCCGGCGGTGGTTGCGATGAATACATCAGCAGAGTGATTCTGAATACAATCGATAATACTTCCGGATGTGATGGTTATGCCGATTATACAAGCATTTCAACAACACTAAATGCTGGAGATACATACGACCTCACAATAGAAAACGGCAATACCTATACATCTGATGATCTGGGTGTCTGGATCGACTGGAACCAGGATGAGGATTTTGATGATGCAGGTGAAAATATAGTCTGCGAAATAAATAACGGTGGTTATGGCACATTTTCATTTACTGTTCCTTCTGATGCCTTTTCCGGATCAACTGTGATGAGAATAAGAATGAAATGGTCCGGTTCGGATTGTGGCAGTCCTTGCGGCACGACTACTTATGGTGAAGTTGAAGATTATACAATCAATATTCAGGGCTGGTTATCAGTATATCCTTTATCAGGAACCGTCTTCTCGGGTTTATCACAAGATCTGGATGTAACATTTGACGCTACCGGTTTAACTGAAGGAATTTATACGGCTGACATACTTGTTTCGAGCAATGATCCTGTCCAGCCATTGGTTACAGTACCCGCAACATTAAATGTTTCCCTTGGAAGCCCGGCTATCCTGGTATATCCGACATCATTAGATTTTGGTGATGTTCAGGTCGGTTCAAGCAGCACATTGCAGTTTACTATAGAAAATACAGGAACCGGTGTACTTGCAGGAACCATAACTACTCCCGACGGATTCACGGTTAGCAATGCAAAAGGAAACGGCGATAATGTTTTGACATTTGCTGTTTCAGAAGGAGTTCCGGAGCTTTTTGACCTCACATTTGCACCAACGGCAGCCCAGCCTTATAGCGATGATGTAGTAATTGATCATAATGCCGGTGTTAATCCCGAATTGATTGCAGTTACAGGAAACGGTCTGCCCGGTCCTGAACCGGACATTTCATTGAATCCTGATAATTTTTATATAACACTTGTACAGGATAACATGACAGATGAAATATTGCAGATATCCAACGTAGGGGATGCTGATTTAATTTACAGCACTTCGGTTAATTATACGGATAAATCTGCATGGTTTAATCCGAGTTTTAAATTAGGATATACTCAAAAAAACTTTGAAACCGGCACTAAGGAAGAGATGAGTCCATTTAAGCAAATAGGTTATACATATCCTGAAGCAGTTGGAGATATATTAATGGAGTTTGATATACAGACACCGACAGGTGATAATCAATTATTGGGTTGTGAATTTGACGGAACCGATCTCTGGTTTACCGGAGGAGGTAATTCAGGAACGAACATGCTGTATAAATTTGATATTTCCGGGAACTTGCTCAATAGTTATTCCCAAGGAACATCATCTTCATGGGGAATGAGGGATATGGCTTTTGACGGTACATATTTGTATGCCGGGGATGAAGACGGATTTTATCAGATTAATCCTGCTACCGGCAGTGTTACAACTTTATTCACCGGAGATTTCGGATTAGGAACCATTAGGGCATTAGCTTATGACCCGGGCACGAGTCATTTCTATGCAGCCAACTGGGATACTCAAATCATCGAGTTTGATGCAAGCGGCACACAGCATGGAACATTTGCCGCCCCCGGATTAACCGGTATGTATGGCTTTGCTTATAATGAAATCGACAATATGCTTTGGATACACAACCGGACAGGTAATCCGGAAACAACGTTTTATGAATACGATTTCAGTACACAATCATTAACAGGTGTATCATTACAGGTTCCTCTGCTGACAGGGCTGACCGATCAAATGAACGGTGGCGCTTTCTTTGCAACTGATCTTGTATCGGGCAAAATCGTTCTTGGTGGTGTTGTACAGGGAACAGATAATGATATGTTCTTTGCAATGGAACTTGGCGATTTGGTAACTTATTCATGGCTTTCTATTACTAATAACGGAGCGGGTACTGTTCCCGGGAGCGGATCAACAGATGTTACGGTTAATTTTGATGCCACAGGCTTAGACCTCGGCATTTATACCGGAGAAGTTGTTGTTAGTAGCAATGATCCTTATGATCCTGAAATAATAGTTCCATGTACTCTTGAAGTAGTAAGCGGGACAATCGTTAATTTAAAGGCATTTCTCGAAGGACCTTATTTCAGCAGCGAAATGACCCCCTGGCTGAATATGTTTGGATCTCTTCCTTTGGTTCAACCTTATAATACATCACCCTGGAACTATAATGGAACAGAAAGTGTAGGTAGTATTCCTAATGCAAATGTGGTTGACTGGATTTTGGTTGAACTCAGAGAAACTACCGGCGATGCTTCTACAGCTACACCTGCAACTATGATTGCAAAACAAGCCGGATTTATTTTAAAAAACGGAACAATAGTAAATATCGGCGGTACTTCTTCAATGATTTTTAATGAAACTATTTCGGATAATCTTTATGCAGTTATATGGCACAGAAATCACCTCGGTATCATGTCAGCCGGTGCACTGATAAATTCCGGTGGAGAATACAGTTATGATTTCACAACCGGAGAAGACAAAGTTTACGGAGGCATGTTAGGTCATAAGGAGCTAGAACCGGGTGTCTGGGGTTTGATTAGCGGCGATGGAAATGCCGACGGGGAAATTCAAAATAATGATAAGGTTGATGTTTGGGAAGCAGAAAGAGGAAATAACGGTTATTATAGCGGTGATTTTAATATGAATCACGAAGTTTATAATGAAGATAAAGAAAGCTTCTGGATGCCAAATGCCGGTAAGGGTTCAAGGGTTGTTGAAGGCGCACCTGAAAACGGGTATTCGAGCCAGGTGCCAAAATAGAAGAATAAATTGAACTCTGATATTGTAACTAATCAGTGAGTGAGTGAATTGAATTTCGTTGTATTGTTTTACGATAAACATGTCCGTTAATTTTGTCGTACGAAACATTCATCTTATGTTTCCGGCATTCACCCCCTCATACCTGAAGCAACTTGCCAGATGATCATTCACCATTCCGGCAGCTTGCATAAAGGCGTAGCAGATTGTTGAGCCGACAAATTTGAATCCTCTTTTTTTCAGGTCTTTGCTCATGGCATTGGATTCGGGGCTGGTAACAGGTAGTTGATCCAAAGATATCAGTTTGTTTTGGATTATTTTGTGTCCTGTGAATTGCCAGATATATTTATCAAAGCTGCCAAACTCTTTTTGAATTTTAATAAAACTCCGGGCATTGTTCACCGTAGCCCTTATTTTCAATTGATTCCTGATAATACCTTTGTCTTTCATCAGGCTTTGAATTTTCTTTTCATCATACCGGGCAATCTTTTTTACATCAAAACCATCAAATGCTTTTCTGAAATTTTCCCGCTTTTTTAAAACTATTGACCAGCTCAACCCTGCCTGGAAGGCATCTAATACCATGAATTCAAAAAGCTTCTTATCATCATGAAGCGGAACACCCCATTCTTTATCATGGTATTCAATCATTAATGGGTCATCTTTTGGCCAAGGGCAGCGCTGGATCATAAAATTATATGTTTATAAAAATGTTTGCGAATTAGAGATAATCAATTATTAAAAAACATTCTGTGAAAATCTAAGTAATCTGTGGTGCAATTTTTATTTTCAATTTATATTTGGTTTAAAATCTTTAATTTAAATACCGTGAACAGTTACCATAAATCTAATCGAACAAATCATCAATCTCCTTCAGCCTCTCCTCTGAAAGTTCTTTTCTTTCGCCTAACAATTCTGTAATAAATGTGATTTTAGCGGCAGCTTCTAAAACTTCCAGGCGGTCATAAGCTTGCAGCAAGGTTTCTCCTACTGTCAGAACTCCATGATTCTCCAGGAGGATCACATTGGCTTTCAAGCTGGCTTCCGAAACAATATCTGCAAGTTCTTTGGTTCCCATAAGTGCATAAGGAGCTTTCACAGGAACACCAATTATTGCCCTTGCTTCGCCAGACAGGTTGGTTTTGATTTCTTTTTTAGATATAGCAAAACTTGTAGCAAAAACCGGGTGCGCATGGACAATGGCTTTTACATCACGACGTTTTTTATAGATTGACAGGTGCATGCCTGTCTCCATGCTGGATTTCAGATGAGGAGTCAGGTTTTTACCATCAATATTAAGAATTGCAATCTCTTCATCTTTTATCCTTCCTTTGTCAGTTTGCGAGGGGGTGATCAGCACTTTGTCATCCACCCGTAAGCTCACATTCCCGCCAGATATGGTTGTTAGATTCTGTTCGTAGAGCCTTCGCATAAAATATGCTACTTCTTCTCTTTTTTTTAATAATTGATTATCCATATA
>JAIORT010000882.1 GCA_021107975.1 Bacteroidales bacterium
TTTTACAACTTGAAAAAAATGAAACTGTAAAGGTAAATTCAAATAATGATTACTTCTCAACCCAATATGAGGTTAAAGGTTCTCCCGGCTCGCAACTGCTTATGGAATTTGAATGTTTTATGACAAAACAAAAACAAAGAGTGGATTCTCTCGCTTATGTTTTTAAAACAAGTCAGGGTAAGCCCGATTTTTATAATACCAAATTAAAGCTGGATTCAATTTATGTGATTGTTTATAATGATCAAAGAAGATATGTAAAAGAGTTCATCGGCAAAAATCCCGGTTCACTTGCTTCACTTATTATAATTAACAGTAAATTGGGGAATAACAAGGTGATGGATGAGGAGGAAGATTTTATTTATTTTCACAGGATCGACAGCGCATTAACAATTAATTATCCTGAAAATAAGCATACAATCGACCACCACAACAGGATAAAAGAAGTCAGACAAAAGAAATTGGACAAATTTATTGCTGACGAAAAATTAAAACCGGGTAAAAAAGCGCCTGATATTGTTATACATGATATCAACGATCAAATTGTTTCTTTACAAGATATGGGAGGGCAAAAAATTTTAGTGTATTTTTGGGCTGGATGGAATGCCAAATCACGGCAGGATAATAAAAAGCTCGTTCCAATTTATAATGAATTAAAGCAGCATAATATTGAGATTTTTGGGGTTTCATTGGATGAAAATGAAAAGGTTTGGAAAGGTGCGATAAAATTAGATAAACTGCCCTGGATACAGGGAAGCGACCTGAAAGGATTAAAGTCGCCTGTTAACAAGGCTTATAATTTAAATGATGAACTTCCGTTTTATTATCTTATTGACGAGGAGGGAAGGATAATTTATAAAGGTAATGACGTGGATAAAATTATCAGGAAACTGGAAGAATTATAGAGAAAAAGGGAAATTGATGGAGATTTGTGGGATTAGGATTAAAAAAAATAATTAGTGAAAATTGGTGAAATTAGTGTCAAATAGAGATAAATAATAACTTTGACTAACTTAGCTCCAAATAAGAAAGTCTATTTCATTTCCGACAGCCATTTCGGGGTACCTACCCGCGAGAAAAGCAGGGAACGCGAAAAAATATTTATTCAATGGCTGGACGAGGTTAAGGCTGATGCTCAGGAAATTTACATCATGGGCGACCTGTTCGAATTTTGGTTCGAGTACAAAACGGTTGTTCAAAAAGGATATGCCAGGTTGTTGGGAAAACTGGCTGAAATAACTGATTCCGGGATTCCTGTTTATTTTTTCAGAGGTAACCACGATGTTTGGACTTTTAATTATTTAAACGAAGAATTGAATATCAAAATATATCCTGATACCTTGATAAAAGAAATCAACGGTAAAAAGTTTTTTCTCGGTCATGGTGATGGTTTGGGCAAAGGCGATAACGGCTATAAATTCATCAAAAAAGTTTTCAGGAACAAAGTTAACCAGTGGCTTTTCCGTTGGCTGCATCCTGATATTGGTACGGCTATGGGTATGTTTTGGTCGAACCGGAGCCGCGTGGCTAACGAAAACACCGGGATTGAAAAAGTAAACATTGCCGGTATCGAAAGATTGACCGGCTATTGCCTTGAAGTTCTTGAAAAGGAACCTGATATTGATTATTTTATTTTCGGGCATATCCATAAACCGGAAGTAGTTGATTTGAATGGAAAAGCAAAGTATTACAGCATTGGGGACTGGATAAAATATTTTTCTTATGCAATTTTTGATGGGGAAAAGATAGTGTTGAAATTTTATAAATAGAAAATATTTTGTTATTTTTGTAATAAATTAAAAGTTTATGAAAACAATAGCTATTCGGATTGAAGATAATTTATATGATAAAGTTAAGCTGATGCTTCAGCATTTTCCATCCGAAAAAATAAAAGTATTTGATATTTCAGATAAAAATGAAAAAATGCATTTCAGTAAGAATGATATTAAAAAAATAAAAAATATATTAAGTAAACATGGATATTTTATACCTCCTGATTTAGATAAGATTCCTATATATTATGATGAGAATGAACTTGAACAGGATTTGTCGGTTATTGAGAAATTAAATTTTAATGATAGTTATTAGCGATACCTCAACTTTAAGCGGGCTAATATTAATAGGACGAATTGATATTTTAACCCATATCTTTAATCAAATATTTATCCCTAAAACAATAAAAGAAGAGTTATTATCTCTTATTAAATACAGTAAAGAAATAAATGATTTAATAAATAAAAAGTTCATAATAATAAAAGACGATATTCAATCAGAACTGGTAAATGATTTAGCCGGTTTATTAGATAAAGGTGAAGCTCAGGCTATAGCTTTATCAATTGAACTTAATGCTGATTTACTGATTATGGATGAAATGGAAGGAAGAACTGTAGCAAAAGCGATAGGTTTAAATGTTATAGGCTTATTAGGGTTATTGATTATAGCAAAACGAAAAAATATTGTTGAAGAAGTTAAACCTATTATGGATGATCTTAAAGAAAAAGCCGGATTTTGGATTGGTAATAATTTATATGAATCTGTTTTGATAAAAGCGGGTGAAAAAAGCTAATATATTTCTAACTTTCTAAAATATAATAAAATGAATAAAAAAATCTTCTTTTCAATCCTGATTATAGCAACAATTAACATTACATCAATAGCCCAGGTTACAAACCGGTGTTCGCATAGAGTGTCCTTCCAAAAATCAGCCATCAGCGATACGCTGGATGCCTTGCATTATTATATCAATCTCACTGTTACGGATTTTACAGGGCATGAAATTGAAGGCTTTACTGAGGTTGAAATGACAACCAAGATTGATAATACCGTTGAAATTAAACTGGAACTGATGAATTTAACAGTGGATTCCGTTTTTATTGATGATATTGTGAATACATCATTTACGCATGTAAATGATATAATCACTATACCATTATCAGATCCAATAAATATTGGCGAAACTGTTATGGTTCGCGTTCATTACCATGGCGTTCCTTTCCATGAGGACTGGGGCGGATTCCACTGGTCGGGTGAATACGCTTTTAATCTGGGTGTGGGTTTTATTTCTATTCCGCATAACCTGGGTAAAACATGGTTTCCTTGTATTGATGATTTCCAGGACAGAGCTTACTATGACGTATATGGTACGGTTGAGGATAATCACATGGCAGTTTGCGGAGGTCTGTTAGTGGAAATTATTGACAATAATAACGGAACAAAAACATACCACTGGAAACTGAATCAAACAATCCCGACCTATCTTGCTTCGATTGCTGTTGGCGATTATGCGGCTGTTACTGATATTTATAACGGAATTAACGGTGACATACCTATCGAGATTTATGTCAGACCACAGGATTCCATTAAAGTTCCCGGTTCATTTCTTCATCTTAAAGAGATACTCGCAATTTTCGAAGATAAATTCGGACCATACCGCTGGGACAGGATAGGTTATGTAGGAACCGCCATTGGGGCGATGGAGCATGTTACTAATGTGGCATATCCAAATTTTTGCATCAACAACACTACATCTTATGAATCGCTATACGCACATGAACTTTCCCACATGTGGTTTGGCGACAACGTTACCTGCTCAAGCGCCGAGGAGATGTGGATTAACGAAGGATGGGCTGTTTTTTGCGAAGCTGTTTTCAGAGAATTTCTGTACAATAAAAATCAGTATAATGAATTTATCCGCGACAAACATGCAGAGGTGCTTCAGTATTGCCATACACCCAGCGGTGACGGCAGCTATTTTCCGTTGAACCAGATACCGCAAAACGTTACTTACGGAATGAGCGCTTATGATAAGGGAGCAACCGTTGCACATACCCTGAGAGGTTATCTTGGCGACGAAATCTTTTTTAATGCCATGGCAGAATATAATGAATATTTTAAATACGATTATGCCTCATCTTATGATTTGCGCGATTTTCTGACTTTGCATACCGGAACAGATATGTCCGATTTCTTTGAATCATGGGTATTAACATCCGGCACACCTCATTTTTCAGTAGATTCCTTTTTGGTAGTTCCAACCGCAAAAGGAGCTGATGTTACTGTTTATATGCGGCAGCGAAGAAAGGGTTCCGACTATATAGGCAATTCCAATATTGTGGAGTTGACATTTATGGATAATGCCTGGAATCAATTCACAGATACAATTCATTTTAACGGAGCAACAGTGTGTTCGGTAATTGAAGTTCCTTTTGAACCTGATATTGTTTTATATGATATTTATGAAAAGCTGTGTGATGCTGTTACCGGTTATGCAAAGGTTGTAAAAGAAACCGGCAGTGTTAATTTCCTTAAGACTTTCTTTAGTTTTGAAGTGCAGGAAATCGGAGATTCGGCGTTTGTTTGGGTTGAACATAACTGGGTTCCACCTGACAGCCTGAAGATACCTGTTCAGGGTTTAACTATTTCAGACTACCGGTATTGGAAAATAGACGGCATATTTCCGGATGGTTTTGTTGTTACCGGTAAATTTTGGTATAATAAAACTGGATATCTCGATAATGGTATTTTAACAAATCCGGATGATTCGGTTATCATCCTTTACAGGGAAAATCCTTCAAAAGACTGGGAATATATTGATTTCACGCAAATAGGCATTTGGTCGATAGGTAATTTATATGTCGATAATTTACAGAAGGGAGAGTATTCTATTGCGGTTTGTGATGATACTTTTGTTGGCGTAAATAAAAACAAGGCTCAGAAAAATACCGGTTTAATAATTTTCCCGAACCCATCAAAAAATTATTTTCAGATACAAACAAGGCAATCAGGAACATTAAAGTTTTATGATATCAACGGGAAGGTTATTGATAATATTAAAATTTCCCAGAATCAAAAACAGGTTAAATGGAAGCCTGCCGGTTTATCAGATGGCACTTATTTTGTCAGGTTGTTATCGCCTGAAAAAAAGACTCTTGCTGTTGAAAAGATTATACTGATGAGCAAATAAAATTATTTGTTCCGGGATAATAAAGATAAATGGTGGTTTTTGCATAGACTGACGCTATGGCAAATTGAGAAGGCTTCAGAATATCGAAAACAGAAAAATACTCAAATTATTCTGCAATCTAATTACTAATTCCAGCTATTTAATCATTTCTATTTGTATTTGGGTTTAATAATTATGACTTTTGTAAACTAATACTGAACTATCCCATGTTTCAGCATAATTATAATCCTGGAAAATTGAATAGCAGAATAACTCAAATATTGATCCTTCTTTTCTTTCTGAACCTACATGTATTTTCTCAGTACAATTTTTTTAATTTCAATGAAGATCAGGGACTAAGTTCAAACCTGATAAGAAGTATCATTAAAGATAGTGAGGGATTTATCTGGATGGCAACATTCAATGGTCTGGTAAGATATGATGGCACCGATTTTATAACATTTAATAATATCCCCGGTGATTCAACAAGCTTAACCGATAACTATCTTCTTACTTTACATCAGGACAAGGAAGGGAAAATATGGATTGGGACAAATAACGGAGGTGTAAATGTATTGGACCCAGTTCAAATGAAATTCTCCAATTATTCGGCAAACCCTTACGATAGCCTGAGTATTTCAGCAGACATGACAAAGTTGATATTTGAAGATAAATCAGATAACTTATGGCTGGCGGTTTCTGATAAGGGTATTGACCTTTTTGATAGAAATAATAATTCATTTTTAAATTACCGACCAACAGACCAAATAGATGGATTATCCCCACGTCTTGCAAACAGCATACTTTGTTATACCCCTGATAACAAACAAAACAATATAATTTGGGTTGGTACGCTCCAGGGGATTTTCAGTTTCGATGTTCTATCAAAAAACTGGAAACATTTTCCTATTATCAAATCCAAATCAATTAATCCTGATCTATTCGGTAGCAGAGAAAGTGTTGTCAGGGATCTGAAATTCGATAAAGATGGAAATCTTTGGTTCGGATCGTGGGGAGGAGGAATAGGAAAATTGGATATTAACATAGGTACATTTAAGATTTATAAATACGAATCTAATCTGCCTGTAAACGGATTTAGAAATAATGTTAAAGAATTGGCATGGAAAAATGATCATGAGTTTTGGTTTGTGGCACAGCATAAGGGGCTTGGAATTTTTAACACAACAGATGGTTCTGCAAATTTTATTCTTGACATAAATACGAATGAAATTGCAATAAAAAGACCTTTTGATATTATTACCGGCAAAAATGGCCAAATATGGGTAGCTACCTTAACCAACGGTTTGTATTATACACATACTGAAGCCTATCAGTTTAACAAGCAGATTATTCCTGAAAACATCATATCATTTGAAAGATCAAATAAGAATTCCTTATGGGCAGGAACCTACGATAAATATGGAAAACTGCTTTCTATTAATAAAACAACGAATAAGATTACAGAGTATTCTTTTACACCAATTGAAGACAGAGCTGAGCATTTTTTTATTGACATTTTGAACGGACAAAAAGGGAGATTATGGCTCGCCGGACATTACGGATTATATTATAAGGATGAATTCGGTGAAACAATTCAACCTTATACAAAATTTAATCCGGATGATATTTCCGGTAATAAATCTCATAATATATCATTTTGTAGTGCAACAATAGATATGGCAGGTAAAATATGGTTAGGGAGTAAGTTTCAAGGACTGTTTAGTATTGATCCCGAATCTGAGAAAATGAAAAACTATTGTTACAAAGATAGTATCAATAAACAACCATTATTTGAATCATTTGTATTCACATTATTTACTGACAGCAAAGGCAGGGTATGGTATGGTTCTAAAGATTTCGGTTATTTTGATCCGGAAAGGAAAAAATTAATAAATTTCACTTATCCAAAGGATTTCAGTAATTCAGATGTAAAACTTCATAGGATTTTTTCCATCACCGAGACTAAAGATGGAAATATCTGGCTTGGCACATCTAATTCAGGAATAGCAGTCATTAGTGTCACTTCTGATTCGGCATACTTTTTAAGATCGTATAAAAATATCTCTGGCTTGCCTGATAATCGTGTTGAAAATATGATAACCGACAAATCAAATAATGTGTGGGCTATAACACGTGATGGAATCAGCAAAATAGATCCGGTTTCACATAAAATTAAAAACTTTGGAAGTGATTATGGCTTAAGTGATTTAAGATGTATTCATATTGAAGAAGATGGGGAAATTTTCATCGGCACAGGCAATGGTTATTATCATTTTTATCCTGACGGCATTAAACCGGTAAAAACAACCAATAAGCCTTATATAAAAAACTTTAAAATATTTGATGAACCTATAAACGTTAATTCTTTGCTGAAGAATAATCAGCACATCGAACTAAAACATGATCAAAATTTCTTTTCAATTGAATATGGGGCAATAAATTTTTTCCGGCAGGATCAGGCTAATTTTCAATATATTCTCGAAGGACTTGATAAGAAGTGGCAAAATGCCGGACAAAGAAAATACATCAGTTATACTAATCTCGGTGGAGGCAGTTATAATTTCAGGTTGAAAACCAATAACAGAAATGAAATCGTTATTCCCATCTTCATCGAAACACCATACTGGAAAACCTGGTGGTTCTATAGTCTTTTAGTCGTTAGTATAATCCTGCTTGCCCTTCTTGCTCATTTTTACAGGATGAACCAACTTAGAAAGCAGGAAGAGTTAAAGACTCTCTATAATAAAAAAATAGGTCAATTGGAGATCAAGGCACTCAGGGCTCAAATGAATCCGCATTTTCTGTTTAACAGTCTCAATTCGATCCGGTATTATATCCTGAAAGATGAAAATGAAAATGCTTCGGAGTATATAACTAAATTTGCGAGGCTTTTGAGGCTTATATTAAGAAATTCACGTCAAAACCAGATCAGCCTTAATGATGAGCTTCATGCTCTTGAGATATACATTGATTTCGAGCAGATGAGATTCAACAGGAAATTTGATTATAAAATAAATATTGCAGATAATATAAACCAGGAGGATATCAAAATACAACCGTTAACCATTCAGCCATTTGTTGAAAATGCTATATGGCACGGGCTGATGCCGAAAAAGGAAAATGGTATGCTGAAAGTTGATATTAGTAAAAAAAATGGAAAATTGAATATTATTATTGAGGATAACGGAATAGGACGTGAAAAAGCGGCTCAAATCAAAAAGAAAAATTTATTTGAAAAAAAATCTTATGGATTGCAAATAACAGAAGAAAGGATGAGCCTGATGAAAAGTATTCGCAATAAACAATCGGATTTTAAAATTATTGATTTATATAATGATAACAATGAACCTGAAGGAACAAGAGTGGAGATAAGGTTTGAAATATGAAATAATGAAACTAAAAGCAATAATTGTCGATGATGAGCTTCATAGTTTGCAAACTACCGAGCTACTTGTAGAAAAGCATTGTCCGGAGATAGAAATAATCGGGTTGGCTGAATCGGCTGAAAAAGGGATTCAACTGATAGATAAGCTGAAACCTGACATTGTCTTTCTTGACATAGCTATGCCGGTGATGAATGGTTTCGAGATGTTGCAACACATTACTTACAAATCGTTTGAGATTATTTTTACCACTGCCTATGATGAGTATGCAATTAAAGCCTTTAAAGTAAACGCAATTGATTATTTATTAAAACCTATCGATCATGAAGAACTTGTACAGGCAATGGAAAAGGTAAAAGAAAAGTTAGATAAGCACGAGCAATATAACAAAATTGATGAATTGCTTAAAATGATAGGACAACCTGAGGTGAAAAGGAAAAAAGTGGCTCTTTCTATTGACGGAAAAATTAAAATGATTCCGTTCGATTCTATCATATATTGCGAATCGGAAAGCAACTATACATATATTTATCTGGCTCGTGACAAAAGGTTAATGCTAAGCAAAACCCTGAAAGAAGTAGAGAAAATTATAGACCATCCCGGGTTTTTCAGAGTACAAAATTCCTATCTTGTAAACCTTGACCATATTAAAGAATACACCCGCGGTGAAGGCGGTGAACTTATTATGAGCAATGGGGATGAAGTAAGAGTTTCGAGAAAGAAAAAGGAGGAGTTGATGAAACTGCTTTTTTAATTTTCAATCACTAAATATTTCCCGCAATCTACCTTCTTAATCCCGCAATTTACTCATAACCTCTTTTCTGTATAATCAGTCAAGAGTATTTTAGTTGAAGTTTTAAGGAGTTTTAACTAAACAATATCTTATCATGAAAAAATTTACTTTTCCATTTGCAGTTCTTCTCGTAACGCTTTTTATAAGCGGATTATTTACAAAAACTTTCAGTCAAACCTTCGATCGTTCTTCCTTCGATTACTGGTTAAATAAAATGGAAGATACCGACCAAAATTATTTTCAATTAGTTCAGGAATTTGATAACTACTGGGAGGGTAAGGATAAAACAAATACTAAAGGCACAGGTTATAAACAATTTAAAAGATGGCAATATGCAATGGCTGGGATGACCGGGCCTGATGGAAAATTGCTTCCGGCAAGCTATTTCTCCGGGGAGGTAAAAAAATTCCAGCAATTATATGGGGATAAGGGTATTGTGGGCGATTGGGAATTTATGGGGCCTGAAATAGTTCCGATACATCCGCCTACCGGATACAGAACAGGTATAGGAAGGCTTGCCTGCGTAGCATTTCACCCAACTGACCCAAATATAATATTTGTGGGTTCTCATTCCG
Organism: Bacteroidales bacterium; assembly: GCA_021107975.1. GTDB lineage: Bacteria > Bacteroidota > Bacteroidia > Bacteroidales > JAADJA01 > JAADJA01. The sequence goes on from JAIORT010000882.1 coordinate 9,691, forward strand.
GTGGTATTTGGAAAACGACCACAGGTGGTAACAGTTGGACTAATCTAAATACGGATGAGCTAACAAACATAGGTGTTTCTGCAATCCTGGTCCATCCGTCTAACCCTGATATAATATTTATCGGAACCGGCGACAGAGACAATAGCCATGTACCCGGACAGGGTATATGGAAATCAGAAGATGGTGGCACAAGCTGGACACAGATAAATTCAGATATGGACGACAAGTTAGTTTCTGAAATTTTAATTCAGCCTAATAACTATAATGTACTTCTCGCTGCAGCAGATAACGGAGTTTATATTTCGACGGATGGCGGTGATAACTGGACGAAAAGTATTGGCATTGATGTTAATGTAAAGGATATGACATACAAGCCGGACGATCCTGCAATTGTTTATGCTACGGGCAAAGGCAGGTTCTTTAGGTCAAATTCTTGCGGAGCCGCCTGGACCGAAATCACATCAGGTTTATTTAATGCGGGCAGAAGTATAATCGGCGTAACTCCGAATGCACCAACTAAAGTTTTTTTATTTGCTACAAGACAAAGTAATTTTGAAGGATTTTATGTTTCTACTAATAGTGGGCAGGATTTTACCAAAAAACCAACATCTGCGTTTGATGGAGAAAGGCAGGGAGGATTTAATATTGCTCTCGCAGTAGATCCGACAAATGAGAATATAATTTTTGCAGGGATGGTTGCTGTTTATAAGTCAACTGACGGAGGTAATAGCTGGACTGAACTGGATTTAGCCTATAACATCCATGCTGACCAGCACGATTTCAAATTTTCTCCTCACACAAACGATTTGTATATAGGAAATGATGGCGGGTTATTTCACACAAACGATGTAGGAGCCTCTTTTACAAACCTTGGAGATGGCCTTGAAATTACCCAGGTTGCCCGTATGGCAATTAGCGAAACCAGCCCTGACATCTTTATGGCCGGCCTGCAGGATAATGGAACCATCATTCCTTACAACGGCG
>JAIORT010000893.1 GCA_021107975.1 Bacteroidales bacterium
CCGTCAGCAGGGCATAATTCATTGTATGGCCAGTTCTGGTTCCAGGTAGTTGCCAATAACGGACCAACACTACCATCGGCTTTACTGCCCTTAAAATTGGTTGGTTTAACAGATAGTCTTTCCCATTCAGCCGTTACTTCTGCTACAGGTTGAATCTTATTTTCAATGGCAAAAAGGATTTGCTCTCTGTAGCTTGAAAGCATATCATCAAATTGCACCGGATGTCCGGTGGGTTCATAAATATGGACAAAACTATAGCCAAGGACAGGTACTGTTGCATCATCTGCCGATACTATTACAAATCCACCAGCCGGCTGGTTAAAATTAAAGATGTAGTAAATGTTCTCTGAATTTTCTTTTTCAATAAATGTTTCAAAGATTACCATGTTTTCCACATTTCCGTCATATCGTTCCAGAAACAAGTTCATTGCTACCTGTTTTGCAGTTTCAATAGTAACGGGCGCAGCATAGAGTAATGAGGATACAATAAGTGCCAGGGAAATAAACAAAGGGATTAGTTTATTTTTTTTCATCTTTTTTCCTCCTGTTTTTTTATGACTATTGATATAATGGCTAACTAAAGAAGGTAAAAATACAAAAATTACCTGAATAAATAATGAATTTATTTTTTCATTTTAACCTGTAATCATTTTCCGTTGCTTTCCAGTAATCGTCATTTAATATGCTAAGGTAGTTTTCATATCTTGACAAACTGATTTCACCCTGTTCAATTTTTTTTATCACTGCACATCCTGGTTCGTGAATATGAGTGCAATTACTGAACCTGCATTCGTGCATGTATTTCCTCATCTCCGGAAATCTTTCTGCTATTTCTTTACGGCTAAAATCAATAAGTCCGAATTCTTTTATTCCGGGTGTATCAATTATATAGCCACCAAATGAAAGCTTGTGCATTTCGGCAAAGGTTGTTGTGTGCAATCCTACTTTATGATATCCTGAAAGTTCTTTGGTTTTTAAATTTATTCCGGGTTCAATAGCATTGATTAATGCAGATTTTCCTACACCGGAATGCCCTGATAACAATGTTCTTTTGTTTATTAATGAGTTCTTCAACTCATCAAGATTATCACCTCTTAATGCAGATACAGCCAAACATTTGTAACCAGCGTTTCTGTATATTTCCTCAAGTTCATCTTGTCTTTTTTGAAGTTTATCATCATACAAATCTATTTTATTAAAAACAATGCTTGCCGGAATGTGATAGGCTTCTGTAGTAACAAGAAACCTATCAATAAAACCTGTGGATGTCCTGGGATATGCAAGAGTTACAATAATAAAAGCCTGGTCGATATTGGCGGCAATTATGTGCGAGACCTTTGAAAGTTTGGTTGCTTTGCGGATGATATAATTATATCTTGGTAAAATCTCTTTTATTGAGCCAATCTTTTCATCCTCGAAATAATCGAATACTACATTATCACCAACTGCAACTGGATTGGTGGTTTTAATACCTTTGATCCGGAATTTTCCTTTCAGCTTGCAATTATATATTTCCCCATCCTCACTCTGAACTGTAATCCAGCTTCCTGTTGATTTTATTACTACACCTTGCAAAGTAATGCTTCTTTTAATGATTTCAGTTAAAATATATTTTATTAGACCCTTAATGGGGTTATAGTCTTCAGTCTCCAGTCTTCAGTCTCCAGTCTTCCGCTAATTATCAACTGTTGACTGCCGACTGCGGACTGCCGACTCTCTTATCACGGAAAATTATAATGTTTCTTAATGGGCTTCTTTACATCCCACACACATTTCAACCCATGTTTAAATGTAACAAAATCACCTTTCTTAATAGTATAATTTTCTTCTTGTGTTTTAACCGTAACTTCGCCGTCCAGTATAAGGCATTCTTCATCGCCACTGTATTGCCAGTCGAAACGTGAAACTTCTTTCTCCCAGATAGGCCAGTTATTTATACCTCTTTGACTGATCTCGCTATCATTTAGCTTTTCAATAATAACTTTTGACATAATACTAAAATTTTCGTTTGGTAAAAATACAAAAAAGAATGTTAATTTTTTTGACTTTTTGTTGTTATAAAAAAAAATATGTATCTTTCGCACATATAAAAAAGAGGAAAATACTATGATTTCACCTTTATTTAGTCATCTGCTCATACCTTTTATAATTGCTATGTTTTTAGCTATTAACATGGGAGGTAGCGGTACTGCCCCATCTTTTTCCGTTGCGTACGGATCAGATATAATAAGAAAAAGTGCTATTCCGGGATTGTTTGGAATAATGGTTTTTTTAGGTGCAATAATTGCCGGAAAGGGAACGGCAACTACAATTGGAAAAGGGTTACTTGCCCCTGATATGATGAGTTTTACAATAGTTTCAATTATTCTCTTTTCAGTTGCTATTGCCCTGTTAATAGCCAATCTTTTCGGAATTCCGCAGTCAACAAGCCAGGCAACGGTTATGTCGGTTACGGCTGCTGCCACCTATTTCCACGAATTGAACAGACATAAACTATTTGTAGAAATTATTCCCACATGGTTTATTTTGCCTGTTATCTCATTTGTTATTTGCTTATTTATTGGAAAATACATTTATAAGCCAATCCGAAAGCGGGGATATTTTTTATCAAAAAACGTATCTGACCATCCCATTTTAAAAGTATTGATCGTTATTATGTCGTTATATGTGGCTTTTGCCATCGGTGCAAATAATGTTGCAAATGCTGCCGGTCCTATTGCAACAATGACACTTAATGAACTGGATTTAGATTATACTAATAAGAACTTTGTTTTAATAATGATTTTAGCAACGCTTATCATAGCGCCAAATTTTGGAATAGGCAGTTCGATTTTCGGTCATAAAATTGTAAGGAACACCGGCAAAGAAATTGTTTTATTCGGTAAAATAGAGGCTATTATTATAGCTTTTATTACAGCGACTTTATTAATAATTGCTTCTATAACAAAGGGCATCCCGACCTCGCTGGTTCAGTTGAACGTTGCAGCCATTTTAGGAATTGGAGTTGCTAAGCTGGGGTATAAAAACATTTTTAGGAAAACAGCGGTCAATAAATTCTTTGTCATGTGGATTATTGCTCCGATTATTTCTTTTGGTTTATGCTACACTCTGTTATATTTTGCCGACAAATCAGGATTGTTATTTAACTGAGTTGATGTAAAGCATTAAGAACCAAGAGTCAAGAACCGAGAACCAAGATTTAAGTAAATTGGTAATAGTTAATAAATCAGTTTATTTATCTGCAAACAATTCCACTTAAAAAGAAATTGTTAAATTTTCTTAAAAAAACTTGTATTATGAACATATGTTCATTATTTTTGCAAAAAATTATTAAATAATGCCTCGAAGAAGAAGGAGACGGAGAATATTTTTACCCCCAAAAGTACGTGGATTTTCAACTTACGGTTTTGATACCGAAGAATCAGCGATTTTATTCCTGGATGAGTTTGAAGCCATTAAACTATTGGATTACGAAAACTTAAACCAGGTAAAAGTTGCAGCCATAATGAATATTTCCCGTCCTACTCTGACACGAATATACGACAGAGCAAGAAAAAAAATAGCCCTGGCATTAGTTGAAGGTAAAAATATAGAGATCAGAGGAGGTGATGTATATACCGAAGAACACTGGCATTACTGCTCAAATTGCGACATTGTTTTTAATACTCATGATATGAATGTGAATTGTCCGTTTTGCAAGTCGGATGTGAATGTCAGAAGCATGAACGATTATATTGCGGATTTTAAATCACCGGCACAGGAAAGAACAATTATTCGTAAAGGTATTTAATTATGAAAAGAAAATACATGATCATCCTTTAAGAAAAAGGACCCGATGCAGAAAATGTAATAGTACATATATAATATTAAAACTAACAATATGAAAACTGTAATAGCATCCTCAGGGAATAACTTAAATGATAAGGTGGATTCCAGGTTCGCCAGGTGTAACTACTTCTGTTTCTATGATTCTGAAAATCAAAAATCGGAATTCATGAAAAATTCTTTTGCAGACCAACAAAGCGGTGTTGGGCAGAAAGTGGTTGGGTTTTTGGCTGAAAAAGGAATTAACAGGGTGGTTGCCACTGAGTTTGGACCAAAAGCAAAGGATATGCTGGAAAGCTTAACAATTCAGATGATAGTAGTGAATGATAGAAATCTGACTATTCAGGAGATAATTAATAAAATAGTTAACTAAAAAAACAAATGGAAACAAAAAAAATAGCAATACCAATTGAAAACAATTTGTTATGTGCACATTTCGGGCATGCACAACATTTTATAATTTTCGAAACAGAAGATGGTAAAATAATTTCAGAAAACACACTTAAACCACCTCCGCACGAACCCGGTGTTTTGCCGCAATGGCTTTCGAATTTGGGTGTTTCAAATTTAATCGCCGGTGGAATTGGTCAAAGAGCAATATCTATTTTCAATTCTTTCGGAATAGAGGTAATTTTCGGTGTTCCTTCCAAATCTCCAAAAGAACTCGTTACCGAATATCTTGACAATAAAATCCAGGCAGGAGACAATTTTTGCGACCACTAAACGGTTGACGAGTGATTATCGACTTTAGAGAGTTGATAGGAAATAATAATCGGAAAAGGGAGAACAAGAGAATGTCATTAAAAATAGCCATTGCCAGCGGAAAAGGAGGTACAGGAAAAACAACCGTAGCAGTTAACCTGTATCTTGCCATTGAAAAATACTGGGATAAAAATGTTACCCTGATGGATTGTGATGTGGAAGAGCCGAATGATGTTTTGTTTTTTCAGGATGCTTTGGTAAAAGAAGAAAAGCAGGTTACCCAGATAATTCCCGAAATTGACCCTGATAAATGTACATACTGCCGTAAATGTGTCGAGTATTGCGAATTTAATGCGATATTAATAATTCCTCCGGTAAAATATATAAAAGTATCGCCCGACCTGTGTCATTCTTGTGGCGCTTGTTTCGTTGCCTGTCAACACGATGCTATTAAAGAAATCCCATTTCATATAGGAGACATCAGGCATATCGATATCCATAAAGGTAACGGACTAATAGAAGGAAGACTGAAGGTGGGGCTGCCTTTGCAAACACCGGTTATCAGAGAGCTTAAAAAAGAAGAAGCAAATACTAACGGAATAACAATATTAGATGCTTCACCCGGTACCAGTTGCTCGGTAGTAAATACAATAATTGATTGCGATTATGTGATTTTAGTGGCTGAACCGACTCCTTTCGGTTTGCACGACCTTAAACTTATGGTTGATTTAATATATGTTTTAAAAAAACCATTCGGCGTTGTTATTAATAAAGCTAATCTTGGCGATAAGGAGATTTATAAGTATTTAAAAACTGAAAATATTGAATTACTTACTGAAATCCCTTTTGATAAAAAGATAGCAGAATCCTATGCCGAAGGAAAATTATTGTCAGATGTTATTGAAGGCTATGAAGATTATTATATTACCATCATTAACAAACTAAAATGACTGAGATAACCATTTTAAGCGGGAAAGGAGGAACCGGAAAAACCAGCATTACGGTGGCTTTGGCGTCTTTGGTGCAAAACACCGTATTCAGTGATTGCGACGTGGAAGCTGCAGATATGTTCCTGATATTTGAACCGGAAATCAACGAAGAGTTTACTTTTGAAAGCGGGGCTAAAGCCATCATTGACCAGGACAAATGCAACCGTTGCGGTAAATGTTATGATGTTTGCCGTTTTGATGCTATTTTTTATAAGGAAGATGGAGGACTGGAAATAAATCCCCTTCATTGCGAAGGATGTCGCTTATGCGAAAGGATTTGCCCTGTAAGCGCCATTACTATGCTCCATCCTGAGAATAATAAATGGTTTATTACTGAATCCCGCTTTGGTCCGTTAATTTTTGCCAGAATGGGTCCGGGTGAGGAAAACTCCGGTAAATTGGTTACTACTATCAGAAAAAAGGCAAAAGAAATTGCCGAAGCCTCCGGTGCTGATTTTATCATTAATGACGGACCTCCCGGCATCGGCTGCCCTGTTATTTCTTCTTTAACCGGCGTTGACAAAGTATTGCTTGTTATAGAACCTACAAAACCAGGACTGCACGATATATTAAGGCTGATAGAGTTAATTGACAAATTTAAAATGTCGGCTTTTGCAATAATCAATAAATACGATATCAACAAAACAATATGCATAGAAGTGGAAAGAAAATTGAAAGAACTGAATATTCCGTTAATAGGGAAAATTCCTTTTGATAAAATGTTTACAGAAGCAATGGTAAACCGTAAATCTGTCGTGGAATATGCTCCGGATTCTGTAGCTTCAAAAATCATTCATGAAGTTTGGGATAAATTGAAACAGTAAAAAATAAAATTAAGCTCTCCCGGAAATTTTGTATATTTGTATGAGATAAAGAAAAAAAAAGTCCATACACAACTATAATGATAAAACCAATAAATATCCGGGGTGCAATCCGGAAATTTCTTATCGCTATTATCCTTTGCGGCTTAATTGTATCATTTCAGTTTTGCTCGAAACAGGAAATCAGGCAAAGTGATGAAGACTGGTCTTTTGTAGTTTTCAGTGATACACAGCAGGGTTATGGTGTTTACAGTAAACTTGTTACGCACATGGTTAGTTTTGAACCTTGTCCGCAACTTGCTGTGTGCTGTGGAGATATTATGCTGAGATCGGGCAACGAAGTTGAATGGCTGAACTTCTGGCGATATTCTAAACCGTTGACTGATAAAATGCCGGTTTTCCTTGTTAGAGGAAATCATGAGGGTAATGATCCGGCATCCGAAGAGGTATTACGTGAGCAAATGAATATTGCGGGTAATAGCTTTCATTATTCATATAGTATTAATGATTGCTATTTTATCTTTCTTGATTCGGAAATTAAAGGTGAAGAAGGCAGCATAGTTAATGATCAACTTAGGTGGTTAAACAATCAACTCGATTCCGTTTCTTTGGAAACAATCATTAACCATATTTTTATTTTTTTACATCGACCCCTTTTCCCACAAGGATTTCATCAAAATTCAAATCCAAGCAATAATGATGAACTTCATGAAATTTTTTTAGAACATACAAAAATTAAAATTGTTTTTGCCGGTCACGAACACATGTTTAACCGGCTTGAGAAAGATGGATTGACTTATATAATTTCAGGGGGTGCAGGAGGTAAATTAAATCGTGGTTACGGCGGTGATTATCATCATTTCGTCAAAGTATCTTTTTATAGTAAAAAAAACAGGATCAATATAAAAACAATTGGCATTTTCAATGAAATTATCGAAGATTTTGACATATAAATTATTTGTGATATTTTTAATAACAGGCATCAAACCCTTATTTTCACAAGATCTCAATATCAGAGCGGGAGTATATGATTTTACTGATATAGTGGCAGCAGAGTTTTATATTGTGGCACCATCTGTTTTCCTCGGTTATGATTGCCTCAGTATGTCAAGATTAAAATTAAATGTATCTGCCGGCTTTTCGTATAATTCAATCAAATACAATTCAAACCGTCACAATCTTTATATGATTCCTTTATTTATAAGTATGATTTATGAATTGCCTAATCCGGAATCGAAAATAAAACCTTATGTTGGGGGAGGATTATCATTTCTGGGCAAAGCCGATAAAAATAAGTCGTTGGAAAAAACGCATTATTCAGTTACTTATGGTTACCATGCCATCGGGGGTCTTTATTTCAGAATAAAAGAAAAAGTAACTCTTAGTTTTGACCTGCGATATAATTTGCTGCTAAATCCTGCAATGGAAGAAATAAATATTAGTGGAATAATTTCAACTGTCGGAATAATAATTCCACTTGGATCGGGTAAGAATCAATAAAGTTCAAGGTTCGATGTTCCTCTTTAACTATTTTTTAAAACTGATTGTTCATATCTTCAATGATCATCAACACTTCTTCCTTTCCCCTTCCTGTTTTAGCAGATGTTAAAACCGAGAGGGGCAACTCTTCCCACTCCTTAATTAAAATATTTTTGTAAGATTCGATATTCGCAGACAACCTGTTCTTTGGCACTTTATCTGTTTTGGTAAAAAGCAGTATAAAAGGTAATTGTTTCTTCCCGAACCAAAAAATGAATTCCAAATCCGGTTTTTGTGGCTCATGCCGCGAATCTATCAGGATAAAGGTAGTTAGTAAATTGGTGCGGTGTATCAAATAATTATGGATCATCCTCTCCCATTCCGAACGTTTGCTTTTTGATATTTTGGCATAACCATATCCCGGCAAATCAACCAGGTACCAGCTTTCATTAATTAAGAAATGATTTATCAATTGTGTTTTCCCCGGAGTACCTGATATTTTTGCAAGGTTTTTCCTGCCCGTAAGCATATTTATAAGCGAAGACTTACCTACATTTGAGCGCCCGATAAAAGCATATTCCGGCATATCGGGCTTCGGGCATTTACTGTAATCCGTATTGCTGATTATAAATTTTGCGGTTTTAATCTGCATCTTTTTAATACGCTTTAATTTTTCCTTTCTCTAATTAGTGCTTGTCTATAAAGTCAAAATTTTAACAGGGCGTCCCTACGGGACTTTGGTAACTCTCTCATAATTACCCCTGACTTCCGTCAAGGGTTACAAATAGGTCGTCGCTACGCGACTTTATGGACGAACACTATTTAATCTTATTTCTTATATGTCGTTAAATGCCTGTCTTTCTTGTAATCGTAAATATCGGCAATGGTTATGACAATAGCAGTTTCTTCCACATCGCCAAATCCGGGATTCGGAGCTGTGCCAAAAGTCTTCATCGAACCTGAAAGGTTCATATAAGCATTTACAAGGGGAGGGATATTTTCTTTTAAGCTTCTGACTTTTTGGGCAAGAATTTTATAATCTTCGTCATAATTGGCGCCAATAAAAATGCTTTTTAATATTTTCCCCCTCGTTTGTATTTTGATAGGATTAAAAGGCGTTACAAGATTTTCGTTATCAGGGAAGTATTTATGCATAAAATACAAAATTAAATCGCGGGCAAAGGAATCATAGTCCGGGTACATAGTTATTTTACCGAAGAAATACCTGATGCCGGGATTAGTAACCGTAATAGAGCCGAGTCCATCCCACAAATTATCAAGCGAATACATACCCTTTTTTAGGTTTACGGTTGGCTGATACAATGGCTGAACAAAAGACCTCCCTAATTCAAAAGTAACAGGCCAGTATTCTTTTTTAAATTTCTCTGAAAACTTAAACAGCTTAGCAGTCGGGCTTATCGGATTCCCGTTTTTATCATCAGCAACATCTTTTCCTACTATAAACCTGTAACCACCCACAATCTCCTTATCTTCGGGGCTCCATACGATCAATTGCTTAAAGGGTCGTTCCATCGTATCATACATGTCGATATCGACGGCTTTTCCGGTTCCGCCGCCGGCATCTCTGAAAGTGATCTCACGCAATCTTCCCAACTCACGCATCAGGTTTGGCGCCTGGTCATGTGAAAATACATAGATTTTATTATTCCCGTTATTCGTTTCACTGACAAATAATTCGTCAGTCAGTTCTTTGTCTAATAATACTCTGTCAACAGGTGGAATGATGGTTTCCATGATAATATTTTAGATTTGAAATTTCAGATTTTAGATTTGTTTTTTGCAATATTAAAATTTTTCCGGGTCAAAAGGCTCTGTGTAACCTTTCCCCATTGCATAAACATATTTCTTTACCTTTTGCGCCCATATTTTATAATTATATTTCTTATCAAAAGTCTGATAAGGAATTGATTTGCCAAAGGTAATATTTATTGTTTTGTTTTTTTGTTTATACATTTCATCAGGCAGGTAAAGCATCTCAATATTAGCGCCTATCCTGAGATTTTTTCTCAGATTTGCCAGGTTATAAAAAAAATTCGAGTTTTTCCCGTCGATATATACAGGGACAATATCACGTTTGTATTGCTTTGCCTTTGAAATAAAAGTCTTTTTCCATTCCAGGTCTTCGATCCTGCCCTTTTGTTTCCTCGACGCCAAACCAGCCGGGAAATACAATATCATCTTGTCTGATTCAAAGGTTTCATTAATGATCTGCAGATTTTCCGTATTACTGCCGTGCTTATTGATAGGAATGAAAAGTTCCCGCAGATTGGGGAGGAATAAAAGAATATCGTTCACCGGAAAAATAATATCTTTTCTTACCTGCCCAACAACATGCATCAATGCCATTCCGTCAAGACCTCCTAAGGGATGATTTGATGCAATAATATATCTTCCTTCTTTTGGGATGTTATCTGTGCCTGAATTTTTTACAATTACTCCTAAATCTTCAAGAGAGGCTTTTACAAAATCAAGCCCCATCATTTCCCTGTACTTGTATAAAAGAACATTGTTATCTTTCTCATGAATAATTTTACGCAAATACCCAAACACAAAACCGGGGATAAACCTTGAAATTCCCGGACTCTTGCTTCTGAATACCTTCTCTATATCAATGGTACGTTCTGTAATCTTTAATTCATCCATCTGAAATACGGAATAAGTCTAATACAAAATTACATAATAATTATTTCTTTATAAATTTCGCTACATAATTCTTTTTTCCATCAAAGATTTTAATGATATACAACCCTTTTTGCAGGTTATTGATGTTTAACCGGAGTTCATTTTCTCCTGCCAGTTTTC
>JAIORT010000105.1 GCA_021107975.1 Bacteroidales bacterium
TGTTTCTATCTTCTTTTCTTCAGATGATTCGGCATTTTTATCAATAGCCTGAATAACAACATCTTTTTTATCCTTCTTCTTTTTTTCTTCTCCGGCTTTACTTTCCGATTCCTTTTCCTGCTTAGAAGATTTTTTTGATTCGGTTGTTGATTTTTTCTTCCTGCCACGAGCCGGTGTTTTTTTCTTTTGTTCTTCTTTGGTTTCCTTAGTGGCAGATGGCGTCTCTGTTAATTCAGTTTCCTGATTTTCTTCTGATTTCCCGTCCTGGTTTTCTACGGGTTGTTTTTGTTTTTTCTCTAAATTTTCATCTGCTATTTCCACAGATTCGGAATTCTCGTCCTGAATTTGCTTAACAACTACTTCAGGATTTTGATTAGGTTGCTCTGTTTTTTTCATAAAACATGAAATTCACTTTATTGTTAAAGATATCAGTCATTTGACTGTAAAGACATTAGCTTTTTAAAAAGACAGCAAAAATAACAATAATTTAATTCTAATGAAGAAAATTAATAATTTGCACTTTAGTCACTTTAATCAAAGGGTCTCTTATTAAAAATTAAATATCCAATATTGATATTAAAGGAAAAAGGTTCATCAGCCTGGTCATAATAATTTAAACATATACTCACAGGACCGAATGGTGCATGGTAAACCAGGCTTCCCGAGCCTATGTAATACCTGTTTGATAATTCTTCTCCGTATTCAGGTTTATTATCTTTTGTTTTCAGTATTGCTTTATATGGCTGAAACGCATAACCTTCAGCCCGGAAATCCATTTTTTTAAAAAGTCTGAAAATAAGTTTTAATCCAACAGCGGCATAATTAAATGCTCTGAATTCCGGGAGAAAAATTGTCTGACTTTCCGGCACCGGTTCAAAAGCAGGCGCTGCTAATACAGTTGCAGTGTAATTATTAAAAAAAGTCTGGCTGCTAATCGAGGCTTCTGCATAGAATCCTAATTTTAAAGGACCAAAAGTCTCAAAGTAATTATCATATAAAAATCTAAGTTGAACCCAATTATGATAATATGATGCCTCAACCGTATCGACAGATGTGGAACCCGGAATATTTTTTTCTAATCCGCTGATATAAAGTGCGCACAATCGTAATAAAACTCCTTTGGAAGCGTATTGCTTACGGTTAAGTGAGTTCAATTCAAATATTAACCCCGTGCTGAAAAAGTCAAAGTATGATTTATCGGTTGTATCTAACCTGCTGAATTGATTGGTTTGGTAATATTCGTCTTTTTCTCTTCCAATTGAAAATTCACCCACTAATTTTCCAAATCGTGTAATTGGTATGCCAAGGTCAAATTTCCAGTAATTATCATTTTGCAAAAGATAACTTGGTTTTTCATCCTCAAAAAAATACGTACTGGTATTAAAATAATTCCAGTTATTCATTGTATATGATGTTTCCAAAAACAAAGGGATATATCCGGGAATATCCATCCTTATCCTGAATTGTCCCGAATTAAAAAATCTGCCGAGATAAGTATTTCCGGTAAAACAAAAAGCATTTTTTCCCCAAAGTTTATATTGCATCTGAAAAAAAATCTCGTTAATAGCCTTTGAAGATACCAATCCTCCGAGTTCCGCAACTAACTTGTTTTCTTTTTTAGTGTCCAGACAAAAGTCGTAATATCCGAGAGGAGTGTTATAGATTAATTCCGGATAAACATATTCAACTTGTTCTTCGGCAATAAGTCTAAAGTATTCAGCCTTTAATTTTCTAAAGGTATTGTCAGGCGATATAATATCCGTGTTAATTTTACTAAGAATTTTTTTTGTCTTTAATAAACGATTTACATAAACTTCCTGTGCAGGTGTAATGCCGCTGATTTTGATATCGCCAATTATTAAGGGAGGAATTTTTTCTAAGAAATCTTCCCTGCTTTTTATTCTTTGCTCTTTGGTTTCTTTTCGTTTGACCAACTCTTTTATTCTTGGTATTTTTTTTATTGTAGCCGCATATCCACTATCAATAAATTCTTGTGTATAAGAAAAATCCATTATATTAATTTTTTTTAATAATGGCTCTATCAGAACGCCTTTCACGGAGTCAACAGCATACGAAGTATTTACCATTAACATTGACTGAATCTGCGATATTATATCGTCATCCTTTGGTGCCCCGTAATTGGAAGCAGCTTTGCATCCTATGATAATATCGGGCGAAAACTCTATATTTAAAATATCGATAGGGAAATTATTATACATTCCCCCGTCAAACATTAATTTACCATCAATTTTAATAGGTTTAAAATAAAAAGGAAAAGTCATTGAGGCTCTTACTGCATTTTCAACCTGACCGTTTTTCAAAATAACCTGTTTGTTATCAGTAATATCCGAAGCCACACATCTGAACGGGATAAATAAACTATCAAAATCGTAACCGGCAGCGGCGCTTGGTCCGGAAAACAATTCCATAAATCCAAAATCCATCTTATAAGGGGTAATAATGTTACCTGGTATTCTCGTTCGTAAAACTGAGTCGTAAGTCATTTTAAAAATTTGCCATGACGCATTGGGTTCGGACTCATTGTAATAATATTGATATTTTGTTTCAATTCTGCCCGAAAGCCAGGACAATATCTTATCGGAAACAAATAGTTGTTCAATTTCATCAGTAGTGTAACCGCAGGCATATAAGCCTCCGACAATTGCTCCCATTGAAGTTCCTGCAATATAATCAACAGGAATATCATTTTCTTCAAGGGCTTTAAGAACACCAATATGCGCAGCTCCCCTGGCTCCGCCTCCGCTGAGGACTAACCCGACTTTTTGCCCATATAAGTGTGAAGATAATAAGGCAATAAATATCACAAGAGCAATATGTTTAACTTTTAGCTTCACCAGTGAAAAAAGTTATTGGTTATTTGTTATATGTTCAGACTCCTTTAAAATATTATATAATTTATTTTTATATGCTTGAAATTCAGCCGTAAATAATATAACTGGACATTTACCTTTTGTGGAATTTAGTGTTTTGGTGCTTTAGTGGCATTTTTTTCTCGCCACAAAAACACTATCCCGAAAAATTTCGGGACAAAACCTCACTAAGAATGTCCAAACTTGTCCGTATGGATTCAATAATGCAAAATCTATCAGAATTTAATATATTTTGCCCCTACGGGGCAATTTGTTCGTATCTATCATATTTTCTACCAAGGTTAAGTCCCTTCGGGACTTTATGGACAGGCATTAATTACACTTTCCCTAAGGCTTGTTCCAGGTCTTCAATTATATCTTCAACATTCTCTATGCCTATTGAGAGCCTGACCAATCCGTCAGAGATTCCTGCTTCTTCTTTTGCTTCTTTTGTAAGTTTCGAATGTGTCATTGATGCCGGATGCTGTATTAGTGTTTCGATACCTCCCAAAGATACGGCGAGTAATGCCAGTTTAACATTGTTCATCACAGTTTTACCGGCTGACAGTCCGCCTTTAAGACCAAAGCTCAACATGGCGCCCGCCCCACTCATTTGTTTTTTTGCAAGTTCATACTGAGGATGTGACTTTAGTCCTGGATATTTGAGCCATTCAACTTTTGGATGTTGCTCAAGATATTCTGCAACTTTCAGAGCATTTTGCTGTGCTCTGTCAATTCTAATAGCTAATGTTTTTAATCCTCTCCTTGTCATATATGCCTGATGTGGATCCATATTACATCCCACATTCATCATTATACTTCTAAGCATTTTATAATGCTCTTCTGTTTTTGTTACAATCATTCCTGCAACTATGTCGGCATGCCCGTTAATAAATTTAGTCATTGAATGAAGTACTACATCGGCGCCCAAATCAAGTGGTTTCTGAAGATAGGGGCTGCAAAACGTATTATCAACGCAAACAGGAATTCCCTTTTCGTGAGCTATTTTACAAACCGCAGGTATATCTGTTATTCCGATAGTAGGATTTGCAGGGCTCTCTATATATATCAGCGTAGTTTCAGGTCGAATGGCGTTTTTTACCTGCTCAAGGTCGGTTGTATCAATGTAAGTTGACTTTATATTAAACTTTGGGTAAAGTGATTCCATAACAGCACGTGAAGGTCCGTAAACCGCATTATGGCTTATAATGTGTGCGCCTGCACTCAGAAAACCAAGATATACGGTATTAACAGCCGCCATTCCTGAAGAAGTGGCAATTCCGCCAAATCCATTCTCTAATTCGGCAACTGTGTTTTCCAGGTCAATAATAGTGGGATTACCCAACCTGGTATAAATATAACCATCGCTTTCGCCTGAAAAACACTGAGCGCCATGTTCAGCGCTTTCAAACGAAAAAGTGGAGGTTTGATAAATTGGCGTTACTGCACTGCCCAGCCTGTCATGAAATCCACCGGCATGAATAAGTTTTGAATTGAATCCTTTGTTTTTTGTATCCATAATAAAAATGTTATTTATTTTAATGGGTTCTTACTTTTTTGTGCAGCAAAAGTATATAGATAATTTTGATATTTAAAATCAGACAGTCTAAATTTGTTATAAATTACAATAATGAGTTGTGGGTTTTCGGATATTATAAGATAACTCCAACATAGAAAAATATTTTAATTTTGCCGATTGGATTCAGATATAATGAAAAAATTTTCGATTCACTGGAAAAAATATCTTAATACTGACAATGTATTACTTCTGTCGATTGTAATTACGGGAGCTTTATTACGATTTTATAATTACAAAGAACTCCCATTCACCTTTGATGAGTTTAGCGCTTTCTTCCGTACACGTTTTGATAATTTTCAGGATTTAATTTTCTATGGAGTAAAAACTACCGATACTCATCCTGCAGGTGTTCAGGTATTCATGTATTACTGGATAAAATTGTTCGGCGAGTCGGAACCCGTTGTTAAATTACCGTTTACCATATTTGGCATATTGGCAATTATTGTCGCTTACAAAATCGCAGGTAAATGGTTCAACAATACTGTTGGGTTATTCGTGGCACTTTTTATTGCTGTTTTACAATATCCGATTACTTATAGCCAGATAGCACGACCATATATCAGCGGAATGTTCTTTTCTTTATTGATGGTCTGGTTCTGGACAAATGTGGTTTTTGGTTCAGGAAAAAAATATTACCTGAATTTAACAGGATATATAATCTGTAGTGCAATCTGTGCCTATAACCATCATTTCAGCCTGATGCTGGTAGCTTTAGTAGGTTTTTCAGGATTGATATATGTTAAAAAAGAAAAACTGAAATCGTATATTTTATCAGGTGTGGTAATTTTTTTATTATATATTCCTCACCTGCCCATTTTTGCAGTGCAATTACAACATGGCGGAGTTGAGGAATGGCTTGGCAAACCGGAACCTGATTTTTTTCTTAATTACATAGAGTATATTCTTCACTTCAGCAATTTAATGTTCGTTATATCGTGTTTATTAATTGTTGTGGGCTTTATTTATTTCTCAAAAAATTTTAAAGAAACAAATAAATTCCGTATTCTTTCATTTTCGTGGTTTTCTATTTCATTTTTAACGGGATATTTTTATTCGGTTTATGTTAATGCTGTTTTGCAATATTCTGTATTGATTTTTACTTATCCGTTCCTTGTAATGTTTGTTTTTTCATTTTACAGAGATATTAAATCATTATATAAAATAGTTATTATTATTGTTTTTACTTCTGTAAGTATATTTACTTTGATTTATGAAAGAGAGCATTATAAATTATTTTATGAATCGGGATATAAGGAAATTTTAATAGAGTCAGCTAAAGTGAACAAAGTAAAAGGAGAGGATAATGTTACAACAATATTATATTTACCTGAAAAAATTCATGAATATTATTTAGACAAGCTTCAAATAGATGGAGATGATTTTTATAATCCGGCTAATATTGGTAATTTTATTAAGTTCAGAGAATTCCTCACAAAACAATCATCAGATTATTTAGTTATAGGGTGGGGGGGATTTCCTAATCTCGAATACCTGGCAATAGCTGAGGAAATATACCCGTATATGATTCAAAAAAAGACCTGGTTTAATACAGATTTTTATCTCTTTTCTAAAATAAAACCGAAAAAAAAAGATTACAGTTTTGCAGACAGGATAATTTATCATTCCGAACATAACTTTGATAAGCATGGAGCCGGCTGGGATGATGTTAAACCTATCAATACACAACCCGGAATATCATATAAAGATGACAGAGTTCTGCGATTAGATAAAACATCAGAGTACAGTCCCGGATTTCGTGCAGAACTGCACAATATCATTGAAAAAAAAACCAATATTATTTTTATATCTGTTGATGCTTTAATGCCTGATACAATTTCAAATGCTTTATTGGTTTCTGTATTAAAATCAGAAGGCAAAGTCATTGATTGGCGTGCAAATAGCTTTAATGATTTTATTGATAAGCCAAATAAACGGCTTTCTATATACCTTGCTGTTAAACTGCCTGATATAAACTTAGACTATCCTGATATTGAAATATCAACATTTGTCTGGAATAAAAACCTGGAAGAGTTTTTTGTGGATGACTTCAGGATTGTTGTGAGGGAAGGAAATCCGGTTATTTATAGTTTATATTATGATTTTTAATAAAAATATAATTTTGTATGTTTGCATAGCGTTTCAATTTTAAATAAATCTTTTCAAATTTTGAAATTAATTACAGAAGAACTTGACGGTAAGCGTTTTTATTACAGCTTTATAGCCGGCGCTCAAAAGATTTTTGAACATTACAAGGTTATAAATAAGATAAATGTGTTCCCTGTTGCCGATGGTGACACAGGCACCAACCTTGCTTCTACCATGAGGTCAATTATTGACTCTGTAATTCCTACCGATAATATAAAAGTTACTGCCGATGCTCTTGCCGATGCAGCCCTTGTGGGAGCCAGAGGGAACTCCGGAATTATTTTCGCCCAGTTCCTGTATGGGTTCAGCAACGAAATTCACAGCGAAAAAAATTTAACGATTGATGATTTTGCAAGAATTATTAATAAATCTACTCATTATGCCTATGAAGCTATTGCCAATCCTGTGGAAGGCACTATGATTTCAGTTATGCGCGAATGGGCTGAATATATTTATTCAATCAAAGATAAATTCAGCGATTTTAACGAACTTATTATTAATTCGTATAGCAAGGCTAAGGAATCACTTCGGGACACACCTAAAAAACTTGAAATATTAGCGAAATGCAATGTAGTGGATGCAGGCGCCAAAGGATTCGTCCTTTTCCTTGAAGGAATGATAGATTTTTTTATTCATGGTCAGTTGAAAAAGCTGGTTTCAACCAGGAATGTAATGAAGGTGAAGGAACTTGAGGAGATGGTTCACAATGAAACTGAAATAACCTTCCGGTATTGTACCGAAGCCTTGATTACGTTCGATAAAAATATTCCTGAAAACAAAACAAAACTTATAAAAGCTATTGAAGGTTTCGGCGATTCGTTGGTAGTTGCAGGTTCCCCAAAAAAGTTAAGGCTTCATATACATACCGACGAACCTGCAAAACTATTTTATTCGATAAAAGATATTGGCAATATCAGTTATAAAAAAGTGGACGATATGGTAATGCAGAACCAGATTGTACATCACCGGAAATGGGATGTTGCACTGCTTACCGATTCAACAAGCGATCTTCCGCAGGAAATCATTGAAAAATACCAGGTACACGTTGTTCCGCTGACAGTACATTTTGAAAAAGACTTTTATTTGGATTCAGTAACCATTACCCCGGATGAGTTTTACGAACTTCTTGAAAAATCAGATCACCATCCGTCAACTTCGCAGCCTACTTATAAAGACTTTACAAATAAATACAATTACCTTGCAAGCCATTACAATTCTATTATTAGCCTGCATATTAGCGATAAGCTCAGCGGCACATGGAATACAAGCCAAAAGGCTGCCCATCTTATAAGTGAAAGGCAAAATATGGATATCTCTGTATTCAATTCAAAAAAATTAGCCTGTGGATTAGGGCTGATGATTATCAGGGCAGCCAGAGAAATTGAAAAGGGCAGAAGTAATAAAGAAGTAAACGCTGAGATTGACAAATGGATAGAGAAAAGCCGAATGTTAATCAGTGCACGTACTTTAAAATATTTAATTAAAGGAGGAAGAGTAAGTGCCGTAAAGGGGTTTTTAGGAAAACTTCTTGGTGTGCAACCTCTTATAATTGTCAATAAGGAAGGGAAAACAGAATTATTTGGTAAACCCAAATCTGAAAAGCAAAGTATGCGAATGGTTATTGAGGAAGTTAATAAAATGCTTAATGGCAATAAGATTTGGGGTTATGCAATTTCTCACGCCAATAATATTGAAGGAGCCAACTGGTATGCCGAACAAATGGAACAACTTACAGGATTAAAGCCCGAATTCATTCATAGAGCATCTCCTGTCCTCGGCACTCATACAGGTCCAGGTGTTATTGGATTAGCTCTGATGTTTGAATAATACCAATTTGAAAAATAAAGTAATCAAATATCTTATTATTGTCCTGCCAGCATGGTTTGTTACCGGAGAAACATACGCACAAACATGTCGTTACTGGTTAGAAAGTTTTAACAATGAAGCATCATTAATGGCAGGTTCTGTTGTAGGAGGAAATGCAGATATTACTGCTATATATTATAATCCTGCAATCATTGCTGATATTCAGAATTCAAAGATATCAATAAGCACCAGTTTATTTAACATTAATAACTATAGTCTAAAAAATGCAGTTGGAACAAATCAAGACCTTAAAGAATGGCAATTTATTGTGCAACCAAGGTTTTTCTCTTATTTATTTCGATCCAAAAAATTCATCGATTTAAGCTGGGAATTTGCAATCTTTAGCCGACGGAGCGAACAAATTAATACATCCCGGACCGTTCAGTATAAAACCAATATTCTTCAAACTTTTCCCGTACAGGAACAATACACAGCCAATATTGATTACAACTATAAGTATTCCGATTACTGGGGCGGTTTTGGTGCTGCTTACAGGTTTAACAATGAATTATCGCTTGGTGTGAGCCTTTTAGTGAGTGATAAAGTTTTACATTATAACTACAATTTAGATATTAATGCTTTTCCAACCGGTATCGGTATAAACGATACAAGTTTCTATAACGCCAATTGGAAACATTTAGAGAAAATATATCAATACAATGTGAATCTTATCTGGAAAATCGGAATTCAATATAAAGCAGAGCAGTGGAGCGCAGGACTGAATATTACCACACCTTCGATGTATCTCATGGGCAATGCCGATGTCTGGAAAAATTATGCTCAAAACGATATTAAATACCAGGGAAGCAAAATTGAAGATTATATATACAACGGTGCTGAGAAAAAAGCCAGGTGTAGAATGAAAGACCCTTTGGCTATTGCTGCAGGTTTTGTATATAAATTCCGTAATAAAAAAATGACTTTATCATTAAGCGCCGAATATTTTCAAAAGGTTAAACCGTATTTGTTAATAGATGCCCGGATAAATCCAAATATTACAACCGAAAACGATTTTGAGAAGATGGCAAACAAAAATTTTCTAAGCTACTCGGCTGCTGCTAATTCTGTTACAAATGTAGCGATAGGATATAAATATATTCATTCTGAAAAGATAGAGTTATTAGGAGGTTTCCGCACTGATTTTACTTATGCCAAAGATATTGATTATAAAAACCTTTCCGATTATTCTGTTATTAAAAATATACCACTTAATGTATATCATTTTTCAGGAGGGGGAAAATTCAATTATAAATCAACTTCATTTATTCTTGGTTTGCAATTTGCATTTGGGCACAGTAAGGGCAATGAACAATTTATAAATACCACCGAACCGGTAGAATATGACCCCGCAACAGGCTTGGCATTACAAGGCACTATTAATGATGATATGATAATACGCTATTATTCAATAGGGATTGTTTTGGGAGTTTCTATTGGATTTAATTAATGATAGCTTAATTTATAATAATTCTCGCAAATGCGCTAAACCGTAAAAGAATCAGGTACTAAATAAATATCAAAATGGAAAAAAATTTTAAATTCGTTTTATTTTTTGCAGCAGGGATAATGTTTTTGACCCTGACAAGCAAAGCTCAAAGTAATTTCGGCAACGACTGGAAACTGAGAAAAGACCTGCCTGTTTTTTCAGAACCGGAAAATAAATCAATTCAGGCAAATATTTATCAGAATGGCGATAAAGTAAGGCTGGCTTTTTTACTGACTGAAAATCCGGATATTAATAATGCAGAGTGCGAGCTTAGTTTTAACCCGATGTATTTCTTTGTTATGGGTATGCCCGTTTTGAATGACACTAAAACAGGTGAAAAAAAAGATATTGATTATAAATTTGAAAACGAACGGGTGATATTTGAAGTAACGGTAAATGATTATCAAAAATATATTGAATTTGGTGTTGCTTCACGAAAATTAAGAAATATCGGGAATTTAACCGTTGAAGATAAAATAAAACAAGCAAGGACAATCAGGCGCATAAAACAACAACTTGATAGCTGGTCGCCATTAGCAGCAAATCAAATAATTGCCCAGCCGTGTTTACGTCCGATAATTTCGCATGGCG
>JAIORT010000691.1 GCA_021107975.1 Bacteroidales bacterium
AATAATTAACATGGCAAAAGAAAAATTTGATCGTTCGAAACCGCACGTTAATATTGGTACAATTGGTCACGTTGACCATGGAAAAACCACATTAACCGCTGCTATTACTCTTAATCTTCAGGATAAAGGTTTAGCATCTTTCAAATCATTTGATGAAATCGACAACGCACCTGAAGAAAAAGAAAGAGGTATAACAATTAATACTGCTCACGTTGAGTATGCAACCGAAAACAGGCACTATGCTCACGTTGACTGTCCGGGACATGCCGACTATGTTAAAAACATGGTTACAGGTGCTGCTCAGATGGATGGTGCGATATTAGTGGTTGCAGCAACCGACGGTCCTATGCCACAAACTCGCGAGCATATTCTTTTAGCAAGACAGGTTGGAGTTCCCAAGATTGTTGTTTTTATGAGTAAAGTTGATATGGTGGATGACGAGGAACTTATAGAGCTTGTTGAAATGGAAATCAGAGAATTGCTCGATTTCTATGAGTTCGATGGTAATAATACACCTATTATCCAGGGATCAGCTCTTGGCGCTTTAAACAAAGAACCTAAGTGGGTTGAAAAAGTATGGGAATTAATGGAGGCTTGCGACACATGGATTCCATTACCAAAACGTGACGTTGACAAACCTTTTCTCATGCCTGTTGAGGACGTATTCTCAATTACGGGCAGGGGAACTGTAGCTACAGGTAGAATTGAGCAGGGAGTTATAAAAATTGGCGAACCTATCGATATCATCGGTCTCGGAGCTGAAAAACTTAAATCAGTATGTACCGGTGTTGAAATGTTCCGTAAAATTCTCGACAGAGGTGAAGCGGGTGATAATGCCGGTTTGTTGTTAAGAGGTGTTGATAAAAAAGAAATTTGCAGAGGTATGGTTATAGCTAAACCTGGCTCAATAACACCACATACTCACTTCAAAGCTGAGGTTTATATCTTGAAAAAAGAAGAAGGAGGAAGACATACACCTTTCCATAACAATTACCGTCCGCAATTCTACTTCAGAACAACTGACGTAACCGGCGAAATCATTTTACCGGAAGGTGTTGAAATGATAATGCCTGGAGATAACCTGACCATAGAAGTTAAGCTGATTGCAGAAGTTGCAATGAGCAAAAATCTGAGGTTTGCTATCCGTGAGGGAGGCAGAACAGTTGGTGCCGGTCAGGTAACTGAGATTATTGAATGATAAAATATCATAACTATAAATTATTAAAGGTATCCCGGTACAAATCGGGATACCTTTATATACAAATATTAAATCGTTCTTTCAAATACAAAATACGGGTGTAGCTCAGCTGGTAGAGCTCTGGTCTCCAAAACCAGGAGTCGTGGGTTCGAATCCTACCACCCGTGCTAAATATAGAAATTTAATGGCAAAATTTAAGATACAAAATTACGTTAAGGAAAGCTATGATGAATTAGTACATAAGGTTTCCTGGCCAACATGGAGCGAATTACAAAACAGTGCGATCGTTGTGTCAGTTGCTTCCCTCATCATCGCATTTATTGTTTATTTAATGGATTTTTCATTCCAGAATATTTTGCAACTATTTTATGAAAATTTTTAGGTGGCTCATTATCTATCTTTTAAACAAATAAAAATATTATAATTACACATTAGAGGATGAGTGAACAAATAAAAAAATGGTATGTTGTCAGAACTATCAGTGGGAAGGAAAAAAAGGTAAAGCAATATCTTGAAAATGAAATCAATCGGTTGAACCTTCAGGATTATATTTCGAAAGTGCTTATACCAATTGAAAAAGTTTACCAGATAAGAAATGGCAAAAAAATAAGTAAAGAACGGAATCTTTACCCGGGTTATATACTCATTGAGGCTACCCTAATTGGTGAAGTACCGCATCTAATAAAAAGCATTACCGGTGTTTTAGGCTTTCTGGGAACCAAAGGTGAACCTAATCCTTTACGCACATCTGAAGTTAATAGAATACTTGGAAAAGTTGATGAATTAGCAGAACAAGGTGAAGAAATTAATGTTCCATATATAGTTGGTGAAACAATAACCGTTGTTGACGGACCATTTAATAGTTTCAGTGGAGTTATTGAAGAAATTAATGAAGAAAAGAAAAAATTAAAGGTAATGGTAAAAATATTTGGAAGAAAAACACCGCTGGAATTAAGTTTTATGCAAGTTGAAAAAGAATAATCTATATATTGAGCTGTTACGTTTATATAGAATAGAGCTGTTACGCATAGCAATACAATTATTTAAATTTTAAATTAAAAATGGCTAAAGAAGTAAGTGGTTTAATTAAGTTACAAATTAGAGGAGGCGCTGCAAATCCATCGCCACCAGTTGGGCCTGCATTAGGTGCCAAAGGTGTAAATATTATGGAATTTTGCAAGCAGTTTAATGCCCGTACACAAGATAAAGCCGGACAAGTTCTTCCGGTTATTATTACTGTTTTCAGGGACAAATCCTTTAATTTCATTATTAAAACTCCACCGGTAGCTGTACAATTACTTGAGGCTACCAAAATCAAGAAGGGGTCTGCTGAACCTAACCGGGCTAAAGTTGCTTCTGTTTCATGGAATCAGGTTCAAACAATTGCCGAAAGCAAAATGGTTGATCTTAATGCGTTCACTATTGAATCGGCAATGAAAATGGTTGCAGGAACAGCAAGAAGCATGGGAATAAGGGTTAAAGGCACTCCCCCATTCGGAAAAAACTAATATGGAGTTTAAAGTGTAGCGTTATTTATTAAATAGGGTAAAATGACCAAAATAACTAAAAAAAGGAAAAAAGTTTTAGACAAGTTCGATAAGAACATAACATATCCCATTTCAGAAGCGGTAAATATCATTAAAGATATTACATATACCAAGTTCGATGCATCGGTTGATTTGGATATACGTCTTGGGGTTGATCCCAGAAAAGCAAATCAAATGGTGCGCGGTACCGTTACTTTGCCTCACGGCACTGGTAAAACGGTTAAAGTTTTGGTATTGTGTACGCCTGAAAAAGAGGATGAGGCTAAAACTGCAGGAGCTGATTACGTTGGACTTGACGAATACATCCAGAAGATAAAGGGAGGTTGGACAGATATTGATGTAGTAATTACTATGCCAAGCGTTATGCCTAAAGTTGGCGCACTTGGCAGAGTTTTAGGTCCCAGAGGGCTAATGCCTAACCCAAAAAGTGGTACGGTTACCATGGAAATCGGGAAGGCAGTTCAGGCTGTGAAAGCCGGTAAAATTGACTTCAAGGTTGACAAGACAGGAATAATTCATGCATCTGTTGCAAAAGTTTCTTTCGATAACGAAAAAATTATTGACAATGCAAAAGAATTAATCCAGACAATTGTCAAGCTGAAACCGGCAGCTTCAAAGGGTACTTATGTCAAAAGCATTTATATATCAAGTACTATGAGCATGGGTGTTCAGGTTGAACCTAAATCAGTTTCTTTAATACAATAACAGATTATAAGGTAAAAGATTTTTACAATGAGAAAAGAGGAAAAAAATCAACTTATTGGCTCATTGGCAGACCAATTAAACGAAAATAAAAATATTTATATTGCTGATATTTCTGATTTGAATGCAGAAGTTACCAGTAGTTTAAGAAGGCTTTGCTTCAAGAGAAACATAAAGTTGACAGTTGTTAAAAATACGTTGCTCAAAAGAGCAATGGAAAAATCGGAGAAAAACCTCGAAGAACTTTATGATGCACTTAAAGGTCCTACTTCATTAATGTTTGCTGAAGCCGGAAATGTGCCGGCAAAGCTCATTAAAGAGTTTAGAAAAACATCTAACAGGCCTGTTTTAAAGGGTGCTTATGTTGAGGAAGTTACTTACCTTGGTGATGACCAGCTTGAAATATTGATTAATATTAAATCTAAGAATGAGTTGATTGCCGATATTATACTATTGTTGCAATCACCTGCAAAAAATGTTATATCAGCATTACAATCAGGCGGTCAGAATCTTACAGGAATTCTTAAAACATTATCGGAAAAAGCCGATTAGATTTATAAAAAAAACTGAATATTTAAAAACATAAAAAACTAGTATAAAATGGCAGACTTAAAAGAATTTGCAGAACAATTAGTAAACTTAAGTGTTAAAGAAGTAAACGAATTATCGCAAATATTAAAAGACGAATACGGAATTGAACCTGCTGCTGCTGTTGCAGTTGCAGGTCCTGCAGCAAGTGCAGACGAAAGCGGTGCAGCAGAAGAACAAACTTCATTCGATGTTATCATTAAGGCTGCTGGTCAGTCGAAGTTGGCAGTAGTTAAATTAGTTAAGGAATTGACCAGTTTAGGTCTTAAAGAATCCAAGGAATTAGTTGATGCAGCTCCGAAGGCTATTAAAGAAGGTATTACTAAGGACGAAGCGGAAGCATTAAGGAGTCAACTGGAAGAAGCCGGAGCAGAGGTTGAAGTTAAATAAGGATTTATTTGGACTGAACTGCAGGAATTAGACTGCTGTTGCATTTTTAGAATATGTAGTAGTCTAATTCCTTATTATATTCTTGTTTAATAAAATTATTTCTAACACTATAAATTTTATAACCTTGGCTACAACCAACTTTAACAGAATTGATTTCGGTTCAACCAAAATTAAATTCAAATACCCGGATTTCCTGGATATTCAGATTAAATCATTTCGTGATTTTTTTCAATTGGAAACAAATCCGGAAAATCGGGTTAATGAGGGGCTATACAAAGTATTTAGCGAAAACTTCCCTATAACCGATGCAAGGAACAATTTTGTACTTGAATTTCTGGATTATTTTGTTGATCCTCCCAGGTACTCAATTAATGAATGTATCGCAAGGGGACTGACATACAGTGTCCCTTTAAAAGCAAAATTAAAACTATATTGTACCGATCCGGACCATGAGGATTTTGAAACAATCATCCAGGATGTTTATCTTGGAATGATTCCTTATATGTCGCCAAAAGGTACATTTATTATTAATGGGGCTGAAAGGGTCGTTGTTTCTCAATTACACAGATCTCCCGGAGTTTTTTTCGGACAGCACAAACATGCAAACGGTACAACTTTGTATTCGGCGAGGATAATTCCGTTCAAGGGATCCTGGATGGAATTTACTACCGATATAAATAATGTAATGTATGCTTATATCGACAGGAAGAAAAAGTTGCCTGTTACTACATTATTAAGGGCTATTGGTTACGAAAGTGATAGAGATATTCTTGAGATATTCAATCTTGCCGAAGAAATAAAAGTAAGCAAAAGCGGGCTTAAAAAAGTTCTTGGCAGAAGGTTAGCTGCCAGGGTTGTCAGGTCATGGATAGAAGATTTTGTTGATGAAGATACAGGTGAAGTTGTATCAATTGAAAGAACTGAAGTTATTATTGACAGGGAAACAATTCTTGAAAACAACCATATTGAGGAGATAGTTGATTCAGGAGTTAAAACAATATTGCTCCATAAAGATGAAACAACTGCTATTGATTTTTCAATTATTTTTAACACACTGCAAAAAGACACAGCAAACTCTGAAAAAGAAGCAGTTGAATTTATTTACCGCCAATTACGTAATGCCGAACCTCCTGATGAAGAAACAGCAAGGGGAATTATCGATAAATTGTTTTTCTCTGATAAGCGTTACGACCTTGGAGAAGTTGGCAGGTTTAGGATTAATAAAAAATTAGGAGTTAATGTTAGTCCTGACATAAAAGTTCTTACAAAAGAAGATATTATCGACATCATTAAATATCTGATCGAACTGGTAAATTCAAAAACCATTGTGGATGACATCGACCATTTAAGCAATAGAAGAGTACGAACAGTAGGCGAACAATTATATTCTCAGTTTGGAGTTGGGCTTGCCCGTATGTCAAGAACAATCAGGGAAAGAATGAATGTAAGAGATAATGAGGTATTTACTCCTACCGACCTGATCAATGCTAAAACATTATCTTCGGTTATTAATTCATTTTTTGGCACAAACCAGTTATCTCAGTTTATGGATCAAACAAATCCATTGTCTGAACTCACTCATAAACGGAGAATATCTGCCTTAGGGCCTGGAGGTTTATCAAGAGAAAGGGCAGGCTTTGAAGTACGTGATGTGCATTATACTCACTATGGCAGGCTTTGTACAATAGAAACACCCGAAGGTCCGAACATTGGATTGATATCCTCACTTTGTGTTTATGCCAAAATCAACAGACTTGGGTTCATCGAAACCCCTTATAAAAAAGTTGTTGAAGGGAATGTAGATTTGAAAGAAAACCCAATTTATCTAACTGCAGAAGAAGAAGAAGATAAAATTATTGCACAAGCAAATACATTACTTAATGATGATGGATCATTTGTAAATGACAGGGTCAAAGTCAGGTATCTTGCCGATTACCCTATTATTAACAAGACTGAAGTCGATTTAATCGATATTGCTCCAAACCAGATTGCTTCAATTGCAGCTTCCCTTATTCCATTCCTTGAAAATGATGATGCGAACAGGGCTTTAATGGGTTCAAACATGATGCGCCAGGCTGTACCTTTGTTGAATTCCGAAGCTCCGATTGTCGGAACCGGTATCGAAAGACATGTAGCGAGAGATTCTCGTGTTCTCATTAATGCTGAGGGTGATGGAATTGTTGAGTATGTTGACGCTAATGAAATAAGAATCAGATACACAAGGCTTGAAGAAGAAAAACTTGTTAGTTTTGATAATGATGTTAAAACTTATTATCTTACAAAATTCAAACGGACAAACCAAAATACCTCAATAAACCTTAGACCGATTGTTAGAAAAGGTGACAATGTGCAAAAGGGACAGGTGCTTTGCGAAGGATATGCAACTAAACATGGAGAACTGGCTTTGGGAAGAAACCTTATGGTGGCTTTCATGCCCTGGAAAGGATACAACTTTGAGGATGCTATCGTTATTTCGGAGCGAGTTGTTAAAGAGGATATCTTTACATCTATTCATATTGAGGAATTTACGCTTGAAGTTAGAGACACTAAAAGAGGTGTTGAGGAATTAACTGCCGATATACCAAACATTAGCGCCGAAGCTACAAAAGACCTTGATGACAACGGTATCATCAGAATTGGCGCTGAAGTAAAAGAAGGAGACATCCTAATTGGTAAAATTACACCTAAAGGAGAATCTGATCCTACACCTGAAGAAAAATTATTAAGAGCAATCTTCGGTGATAAAGCCGGTGATGTGAAAGATGCTTCTTTAAAAGCTCCACCGTCGATGAAGGGAGTAGTTATCGATAAAAAACTCTTTTCGCGTGCCATTAAAGACAGAAAAGAAAAAGGTAAAGAAAAGGAAATTATCAAGCAACTTGATGAAGAATACTCAAAAAAAGCCGGCGAATTAAAAAATAAGCTGGTTGATAAGTTAACTATAATGGTTAGTGGAAAAACTTCACAGGGAGTTTATAATAAATTCAAAGAACCTGTTATTCCTAAAAAATCGAAATTCACACAAAAACTTCTCCAGGGTGTTGATTACCTTAATGTCAATCCGAATAAATGGACTACCGATAAGGCAAAAAATGAACTTATCAAACAATTAATCAATAATTATACTATTAAGTATAAAGAAATTCTTGGTGTTTTTAATCGTAAGAAATTTGTTGCCAGTGTTGGAGATGACCTGCCTAACGGAATTGTTCAGATGGCTAAGGTATTCATTGCCAAAAAACGCAAGCTGACCGTAGGCGATAAAATGGCAGGTCGCCATGGTAATAAAGGTATTGTTGCTAAAATCGTTCGTGAAGAAGATATGCCGTTTCTTGAAGATGGAACTCCTGTGGATATAGTACTTAACCCGTTAGGTGTTCCCTCGCGAATGAATCTTGGACAGACTTACGAAACTATACTTGGATGGGCAGGTAAAGAATTAGGATTAAATTTTGCTTCTCCGATTTTTGAAGGAGCAACTGCCGATCAGATAAATGAATATTTGGAAAAGGCTAATCTTCCCAAAAACGGTATGGTTTACCTTTACGATGGCGGTACCGGTCAACGATTCGACCAGCCTGCTACCGTTGGGTATATTTACATTTTAAAGTTGCATCACATGGCTGACGATAAGATGCATGCCCGGTCAATTGGTCCATATTCCTTAATAACCCAACAGCCTCTTGGCGGTAAAGCACAATTTGGCGGTCAGAGGTTTGGCGAAATGGAAGTGTGGGCTCTCGAAGCATTTGGCGCTGCTAATGTCCTTCAGGAAGTACTTACTGTTAAATCAGACGATGTTATTGGCAGAGCTAAAGCTTATGAGTCCATCGTAAAAGGCGAAAATATGCCTAAACCAAATATTCCCGAATCATTCAATGTTTTAGTACATGAATTAAGAGGTCTTGGATTGAATATTACTTTCAATAAATAATTCATGGCTTATACTAACGTGTTTTGTCTATTTAACCGATAATAAGAAAATAAAATATGGCATTCAGAAAAGAAGAAAAAATCCCTGGTGAATTTTCAAAAATTACAATCAGTTTAGCCTCTCCCGAAATGATCCTTGAGCGTTCGTATGGAGAAGTTACTAAGCCTGAAACTATTAATTACAGAACATATAAACCCGAAAGAGACGGATTGTTCTGTGAAAGAATTTTCGGTCCGGTTAAAGACTGGGAATGTCATTGCGGAAAATATAAAAGAATACGGTATAAAGGGATCGTTTGTGACAGGTGTGGTGTTGAAGTAACCGAAAAGAAAGTCAGGAGAGAACGAATGGGGCATATTCAGTTAGTCGTTCCTGTTGCACATATTTGGTTCTTCAGGTCATTGCCAAACAAAATAGGAGCTTTACTCGGATTACAAACTAAAAAGCTGGATACTATTATTTATTACGAAAGATATATCGTTATTAATCCCGGCATAAAAAAAGATGACGGAATAGAATATCTTGATTTTCTAACAGAAGAAGAATACTTCGATATCATCGATACTCTTCCGGCTGATAACCAATATCTGGATGATAGTGATCCAAGTAAATTCATTGCAAAAATGGGAGCTGAGGCGATACATGATCTTCTTGCAAGATTGGATCTAAGCAAGTTATCTTATGAGTTACGCCACAAAGCTAATACAGAAACTTCTCAGCAAAGAAAAAAGGATGCTCTAAAGCGACTCCAGGTGTTTGAAGCATTCCGTGATGGTCAGAACAGGATCGAAAATAACCCTGAGTGGATGATCGTTAAAGTAGTTCCGGTTATTCCACCAGAATTACGACCATTAGTACCGCTTGATGGTGGAAGGTTTGCAACCTCCGACCTGAACGACCTTTACAGAAGGGTTATTATTAGAAATAACAGGCTTAAACGATTAATCGAAATCAAGGCTCCTGATGTAATTATGCGTAATGAAAAACGTATGCTTCAGGAAGCTGTTGATTCACTTTTTGATAATTCAAGGAAATCCAACGCAGTTAAAACAGAATCAAACCGTGCTTTAAAATCGTTGAGCGATAGCCTGAAGGGTAAGCAGGGAAGATTTCGTCAAAACCTTCTGGGTAAAAGGGTTGACTATTCAGGCAGGTCGGTTATTGTTGTAGGACCTGAACTCAGTCTTAATGAATGCGGATTACCAAAAGAAATGGCTTCGGAATTGTATAAGCCATTTATAATTCGTAAAATGCTTGAAAGAGGTATTGTTAAAACCGTTAAATCAGCAAAGAAAATCGTTGACAGGAAAGACCCGGTTGTTTGGGATATTCTTGAAAATATTCTGAAAGGACATCCCATAATGCTCAACAGAGCTCCTACTTTGCACCGTCTCGGCATCCAGGCTTTCCAGCCCAAATTAGTTGAAGGTAAAGCTATACAGCTTCACCCGTTGGTTTGTACAGCATTCAATGCCGACTTCGACGGCGACCAAATGGCTGTACATGTTCCTTTGGGAAATGCAGCAATCATCGAAGCACAAATCCTTATGTTGGCATCTCATAACATTCTGAATCCGGCAAACGGAGCACCGATTATGGTTCCTTCGCAGGATATGGTGTTAGGGCTTTATTATATGACCAAAGCAAAAAAAAGTTCTCCCGAAAATCCCGTTAAAGGCGAAGGTTATACTTTTTACGGACAAGAAGAACTAATCATTGCCTATAATGAAATGATGGTTGATCTGCATGCTATCATCAACTGTAAAATAAAGGATTATGAAAACAATGAGCCAGTTGAAAATCTTATTGAAACAACAGTTGGAAGAGTTCTTTTCAACCAGGTAGTACCCGATGAAATCGGTTTTATAAATCAGCTTCTAACAAAAAAAGCGCTCAGAGATATTATCGGGGATGTTCTTAAAAAAACCGGAACCGCTAAAACAGCTAAATTCCTGGATGATATTAAAAACCTTGGCTTTAAAATGGCTTTCGAAGGCGGATTGTCATTTAACTTAGGTGATATTCTTATTCCTGGAATTAAGGAAGAGCTAATCTCTCAAGCCAACGAAGAGGTTGAAGAGGTGATGAATAACTATAATATGGGATTCATTACCAACAACGAAAGATATAACCAAATCATTGACATCTGGACTCATACCAATTCAAA
>JAIORT010000121.1 GCA_021107975.1 Bacteroidales bacterium
ATTATTGACGGCTTTTTTGTTTGCCCTGCCATGGCTCTTACGAATTTATGCGCCAGCCTGTGAGTTGGATAATCCGGAGGGAAATAATATTTTACACAACTTTTTTAAATTCGAGGTTTACATAAAGATATATTCTGTATTTTTGTGTCTTTAAAAATAAATAAAAATAAATATTTGTTCAATTTAAAAAATTCTATTATGAAAAAAATCTTACTATTCGTTTTAGCAATTAGCTTTGGATTATACACTATTGCCCAAAACAGGGCAGTTCTTTCCAAAGCTCAAAGAGATGTTGCAGTTAAAAAGGCAAAACCTATTAAATTTGGAGGTAACTCAACCGGTGTTTATGTGCCGGGCGCAAAGAGTGCAAGTTTTCTTAATGACACTGATATTGGTACTACTGTTTATGATCTGCAAACTAACGCTTCTGTTCAAAACAGGATATATTTGTATGAGGATGGTTTTGTAGGTGCTGTATGGACCATGGGTTTCAATACTGCTAACTGGCCTGACAGGGGTACTGGGTATAATACCTTTTATGGGAATAGTTGGGGAGACCCTCCGACTGAAAGGATTGAAGATGAAAAGTGTGGCTGGCCTTCATATACATTATGGGGTGATAATGGAGAAATTATTGCTAATCATACATATGATGATGGAATATGGGTTGGACGCAGAGAAGAAAAAGGAATCAGTGACTGGACCGTAAATATCCTTGGAGGACCCCCGGGAGCCGTTGATATTACATGGCCAAGAACAATTACTACGGGCCCATCTAATAATATTGTTCATGTAATTTCAGCTACATGGCTTCCATATATGGGACAGGATAATGCAATAGTATATTCCCGGTCTTCTGACGGAGGGGATACATGGGAAATTGAAAACTATTTCTTCGAAGAATTAGGGCCTGATTATTATACTAATATTGGAGGAGATGTTTATGAATTTGCCCAACCAAAAAATGGTATTCTTGCTTTTCTGGTCGGTGAACCATGGACTGACCTGGTATTAATGAAATCAACAGATGATGGTGATACATGGGATAAAACCGTAATATGGGAATGCCCTTATCCTTTGAATGCCGGAATTACCGCTGACACATTTTACTGTGTTGACGGATCGCATCATTTAGCCTTTGATAATTCAGGATTGATACATGTTGTTTTCGGAATTAACAGAGCTATGGCTGAAGGTGGCTCCCAGTCTTGGTTCCCATTTGTTGACGGAGTTGGTTACTGGAATGAAAACATGCCCGCTTTTTCTAATGATTTGAATGCACTGAATCCTTATGGTCATCCTGATTCGGAATTAATTGAAGATTATAACCTGATTGGCTGGACACAAGACGTAAATGGAGATGGCGAAATAACTTTTATATGCACAGGTATTGAATGCATTGGTAACTACCAGCTTGGAGTGTCAAGTATGGTTCAGTTAGTTATTGACGATATAAACCAATTTTTCCTGTTTTATTCTTCGGTTACTGAAACTTTTGATAACAGTGCGCAGAATTACAGGCATGTGTGGGCAAGATCATCAATTGACGGAGGAAATACTTGGGGACCTTTTTATGACCTGACCAACGGTTTGCCCTATATTTTTGATGAATGTGTTTTCCCTTCATGTGCACCTTATACTGACGACAGTATATATTTTGCTTACCAGGCTGATGTGGAACCCGGATTGCATGTAAGAGGTGATGAAGACGCACCCACCGATAATTACACAAGGGTAATGAAAGTTGGAAAAGATGAAATAATTGACGCAATTAAGGAAAAAAAACAGGTAATCTGCAATAATAATGTTTCACAGAACTATCCTAATCCATTTGCCGGAACCTCTACGGTTTATGTTAATTTAGACGAATCGGCAGAACTAAGCCTTGAGATTCATAACATTATGGGTCAGTTGGTTTATAAACTGCCGGTTAAAAAATATAGTGCAGGTAAACAGGAGTTCATTATCAACGGAGCGAATCTTGAGCCGGGTATTTATTTCTATACTGTAAGGTCAGGCGAATCTTCAGTTTCAAAAAAGATGATTGTGGAATAATACGTAAGATAATTATAAATAAAAAAGCTGATCGTTCGCGATCAGCTTTTTTTATTTGTTATTTTAACCCGTTGAAATCGGAATTGCAAATTAATAAAGATAATTTTACCAGTTACCTTAAATTAGCGAACAAAAACTATGCAAACATATTTTCTACGGGTTTAACTAATTTTTATAAATTTGGGCGGAATTTATAGTTGGCAGTTGGCAATCGGCAAAAAGGGGATTTTATTATAAAAAATTAGAAATTTTATAAATCAAAATTAGAAATAGTCAATTTCCGTATCGGACATAAAATCACTATTTTGTAGCCTATTAAAATAACATAAAATTTTTTATCGTTTTTTTGTGACAACAATATTATTATTATCACAATTTTAATACTTAAAAAAAAACTAATATATTATCAAGCAATTATTATAAGCCTATCAATTCAAAAATTAAAGGCATTGATCAATTGAATATATTTGACGACTAAAAAAATAGGCTATCCTGAAGTTAGGGATTACCTATTTTTTTTTAGGATTAACTAGTATTATTTAAAGCCTTTACAAAAATTTGTTAGAAATGTATGAAAATAAAAGATCAGAAGGATATTGTTAATATTAGTAATAATATTATTTTGGAGAACCCCAACCTTTTTCAGCAACTACAGTGAGTACTCCACCCTGTGGATATGCACGTACAGCCAAACTATACCCTTGACCTCCATCAAGTGCCCAACCTTCTATTGTAATATATAATAAGCCTGAACTATGATCTGTGTCACTAAATACATACCAATTTGGGGCTTGTTGTAAAGGTGTATTATCTGTGACGGTTCCCCAACTATAATGAAACGTGCAATACATCCATTCACCTTCTTCAAAATTAAAATAATCGGTACCAAGAACATGAAGTTTGCCATAATAATACTGAGGTGCTACTTTTTGAGCCATACCTACAGAAATTGAACTTACAATAATAACTACGAATACAAAGAATTTTAAATTTTTCATAATATTTAAATTTAATGATTAATAAATAAATTTTGTTAATAGATCTAATTTGATTATCTTCTGATCTTGTATTTTCAAAAATAATTAATTTTTGTTACATACAAGCTTTAAATATAATATTTTTTTCTGGTAAAAAAATACAGTGCAGGGAAACAGGAGTTCATTATCAACGGAGAGAATCTTGAGCCGGGTATTTATTTCTATACTGTAAGGTCAGGCGAATCTTCAGTTTCAAAAAAGATGATTGTAGAATAATAAGTGAAATAGTTTCAAAAAAAGAGCTGGTCGTTCACGGTCAGCTTTTTTTGTTTGTTATATAACTAATTTTTATAAATTTGGGCGGGATTTATAGTCGGCAGTCGGCAGTCTTCAGTCGGCAGTCTTCAGTCGGCAGTCTTCAGTCGGCAGTCTTCAGTCGGCAGTCAGCAGTTGGTAGTCAATTGACAATTTTTGTGTTACAAATAAAGAATTAATAATAAAAAATATATGGCAACGGGATTCAGAAACTTAATAGTTTATAAGTAAAGCATCCGATGCTGATATGGAAAATACGGAAACTCAGGTCTGGCTTGATTTTGCATTAGCTTGTAAGTATATTGATCTTGAAAAATTTAATCATCTTAACAATCGTGCAGAAGAAATTGGCAAATTATTAAATCATATGATTGAAAAACCTGAGAAATATAGATAGTAGAAGCAGTAGGCAGTTGGTTGGCGACTGGAGACTGGAGATTGAAGACTGGCGACTAAATTAATAAAAAAAGGAGGGTGTTATGATAGAAACGATTAAAATAGGAACACTTAGATGGCATCACGTGCTTAACCCTTCTGATGAAAACCTTGAATACCTTCAGGAAAATTTTCATTTCCATCCGTTAGATATTGAAGACTGTAAAAGCGAATACAATCAAAGACCCAAGGTTGATATTTATGATGATTATTATTTCATGATCCTGCATTTTCCTTATTACGATCGTAAAAACAGATTTCTAAGAACAAAGGAAGTAAAAATATTCTGGGGCGAGGATTATGTTATAACCATTGGCAGATCACATTGGGTGGTTACCGAAATGTTTAAAGAAGGAAAAGAGCAGGAAGACAGGGGAGAAGAATTTGAAGTAGGTACAAGCGATGCACTGCTTTACAATATTCTTGAAAGACTGATGAAATCTACCCGGAAGATAATCAGGAAGATAGGGGACGAGGTTGATTCAGTTAACCAGGATTTGTTTGATATTAAAGCCGAACACACCATAGAAAGCATCTCTGTGATAAGAAAAAATATTATTCTTTTAAATACAATGTTCAAACCCCAGCTTCCTCTGTTCAGCAAGTTTGAATCAGGGCAAATTGAAGGATATGCCGATAATATGGAAGATTATTGGGGTAATATTCTTGACTATTATAAACAAATGTGGGATATGACTGAGGATTATGCCGAATTAATTGAGGGTTTATCCCAAACGTTTGACTCCCTGCAGGCTAACCGTACTAACGAGATAATAAAAATTCTGACGCTCATATCGTCCATTTTACTTCCTCTTACTTTTTTAACCGGTTTGTACGGAATGAATGTAAACCTTCCGCTCCAGGATGATCCGCGATCGTTTTGGATAGTGATTGGAGCAATGATAGTGATTGTTGTGTTTATGTACACCCTGTTTAAAAGAAAAAAATGGATGTAAGGGTTAGACTGTTTGATGTGTGATGTGGAAAATAACTATTTATGACCAATAAGTGTCCGTCAATAAACTATATGTACAATGTAAAATTCAAAAAAATGAATACCAATATTCCCCTCTATGAGAGGGGTGTAGGGGTGTGTCAATAAAAAAGACTATTCATTTTTTTGAATTTGGGGACTTTATTGACAGACATGTAATTAGTTCCGAATATTCGGGATGCGTTTCAGTATAACCTATATGAATATTTCTGAAAGTAAATTAGCAGAGGCTTTCCGTGATGTTGGCGGTCATTTGGAATGTGCGGAAATTATCCGTGAGAATTCTTCTAATAAAAATGATATTAGGGAAATAGCCCTTGAAGGTGTTAATATAAAAAACAAAAAAATTATTATTGACCTTGGTTGCGGATTTGGGTTTTTTACCCAGGCATTATGTAACAGAGTTGATCCGGGTGCAGTTGTTACCGGCATTGATTGTTTCGGAGAGTACAGTGATGTATATTTTAATCTTTGTAAAAAATGTGGTTTCAAAGGTAAATTTAATAACTCGGGAGTTGATGCATTGCAAGCGTTTGAACGTAACTGTGTTGATTTGATACTAAGCAGTTATTCTTTGTATTTCTTCCCCAGGATACTTCCACAATTGGCAAGAATCCTCGATACTTCCGGAACATGCGTTTTCATAACTCATTCAGGTTCTCATTTAAAAGAGCTTTACTATCTGGTATTAAAAGCATTATATAAAAATGGTTATAAACAATTAAAAACACTTCCTTACGATGAGCTTGTGAATAATTTCTCAGGTGATAATGGATACCGGCAGCTTTCAGAACATTTTAGGAGTATTGAAAAAAAGGATTTTATAAATGAACTTATTTTTTCGGCACAAGCTACTGAAAAATTTTTACAATATTTCCGGCATAAAAAATCATTTTTAGTACCTGACTTTTTAATAAACGATTATAAAATTATTCAAAAAGTGGAAGAAGAGCTAATAAATCACATTATAAAAACCGGTGAAATCAGAATTACAAAAGATGATACTATTTTTATTTGTACAAATCCGATAAAAAAATAATTGTGACTAAGAAAAAACAAAAACATTGCCCGTATTGTGGAAATAAGATTACATCAAAAAAGGAAGGTGACATATTAAGGCTTTATTGCCCATTTTGCAAAACCTA
Source organism: Bacteroidales bacterium (assembly GCA_021107975.1). Taxonomy (GTDB): domain Bacteria; phylum Bacteroidota; class Bacteroidia; order Bacteroidales; family JAADJA01; genus JAADJA01. The sequence continues at coordinate 5,922 of JAIORT010000121.1, forward strand.
TTTTTATGAAAATCCTTTGCCGGTGGTTTCGTGCATACATAGCGTCAGCAGGAAAATACTTTTAGTAAAAAGAGGAAATAGACCATACAAGGGCAAATGGTGCTTGCCAACCGGTTTTGCCGAAACAGGCGAAAGTATCGAAAACGCTGCCTTGCGTGAACTCAGGGAAGAATCAGGTATTAAAGGAAAAATTATCAGTCTCGTGGATGTTGATTCTGTTACCAGCAGGTATTACGGTGATTTAACCTTTATCACCTTCGAGGTTGAGCAAATTGGCGGAAAGCCGGAAGCCGGCGATGATGCCACACATGTAAAATATTTTCCTATTGACCGTTTACCCGTGCTGCCATTCAAATCGAATGTTAAAGCTATAAAAGCATACATAAAAAGTAAAGTTGATTACTGGGCTATAGTTGATTCATTCAATCTGGCAAGAGACGAAGATGAGTTCGAGCAAAAAAAGAAACATTTTCTTTCTGACCAGCTCATTGATGTAATTGAAAATAATGCAGACCTGATTGCGGAAAAATGGGTAAAAGACGTTTATACAAAACGTTCTACTTTGAGCTACAGAAAGCTGGATAAAGAAGAGGTATTAAACCGCGGAAGGAAAGTTATTATTCAATTCGGTCATTGGCTGAAAGGTATTTTCTCCGACAAGGATAATCGCGATTTTTACATAGAAATGGGAGTAAGAAGGAAAAATGAAGGGTTTAAGTCGAGCGAGGTAATCAGCGCTTTAAGTCTTATCAGAAAAAACATTTGGGAATTTGCCCTTTCGCAGGGAATGTGGAATAAAACCATTGATATTTACATATCCCTCGAACTGGAACGAAGAATGATGCTATTCTTCGACAAAGCTGCATTTTATCTTACCAGGGGGTATGAAAAGGAAAATGTGAAGTAAGAAGTACAAAGTAAAAAGTAAGGTAGTATGTCCTTTTAGGGTAACGATATTATACATAAGATGGAGTAAATCCATACGGACAAGTTTTGTACATTTTGCTTTATTTCTTTTTGGTAGTTATTGTCCCGTTAGGGACTATATATTTATAGAAAATGAAATACACCCATAACAAAGTCCCGTAGGGACGTAATATAAAAAAATCATGGCTAATACATATACACAAATGTATTTAATGTTGATTATGATGAGCGGTATATTTTAAAGGACATTCAATAATATATCGTCCCTAACGGGACTTGTACTCTATTGTGATTATTTTTTCTATAAATATTAAGTCCCTACGGGACTAAAAAAATGCAATAATTTATCCCATTTTTAGTATAAGTTAACGTGAGTTCGGAATTTTTAATAAAAGAAGGACATCCCTAACGGGACAAAAAATGCCGAATGACGATTTAAGAAGTTTAGGCTTCATTTTTTAAACATTCGTAATATTATTATATCTTTGCCACAAAGTTGAAAAATTCAATATGATGAAACACTTATGTTTTTTATATTGAGACACACAAGGGGATGATTAAATGTGAGTGGCAAATAGTCAACATGTTACAATAATTTAAACATATGAAAAATATTCTCGTTATCATTTTAAGCACACTGGTAATTAACGCTTTTTCACAAGTAGTTACTGACGAAACAAAGCGAAAGTTCACTTTTGGATTAGACGTGTTTGCCGATTTGTGGCAGGATGTGCCTAAAGACCTCGACCCTAAAACAATTAATCCCGGAGTAAATGTTTTTGGTTCGTACAACTTTATGCTTGGAGAAAGTAATTTCAGTTTATCACCCGGAATCGGGATAGGAGTACATAATATGTTCAATAATTGCAGGACAGTAACTATTAATGACTCAACATATTTTGAATCTATACCTGATTCGATTAGTTATAAAAGAACAAAATTTGTTGCAACCTACTTTGATATCCCTTTTGAATTCAGGTTTAAATCGAAAACCGAGGTCAGGTTTGCCGTTGGATTCAAATTTGGATTTTTAATGAAGGCTCAAACAAAATATAAAGGAGATGATTACGCCGAGGGCAATAAAAACCTCGTTATTTATAAGAAAGGAAAAATTAAAAATGTTGAAAAAAACAGGTATGGCTTTACTGCACGCCTGGGCTATAAATGGTTTAATTTGTGGGGATATTACCAGTTATCCACTTTGTTTGCAGAAGGAAAGGGACCTGAAATGTACCCTATTTCTATTGGTATAACAATTATCCCTTTCTGATTTTCAGATAAGAAAAACTAAAAGCATAATAATTACCCCTGATAAAAATCCGGTATATATTTGCAAAGGTTTATGGGCGTTTAATTTCAATCGTGCAAAACCTACAATTCCTGAGCATAAAACAGTAAGTGCGATAAGGATTACAAAATCAACATTAATTCTGAAAGAAATTCCGATTAAAGCTCCAAGCATTCCTCCAATACCTATCATGTGAACACTAATTTTCCAGTAAAAAGTTATTAATAAGGCAATAATTATTAAAAAGGTCGCACCTAACAGAAAAAGATAATAGATATCAGATATATGTAATTGTTTAAGCATATAGTAAGATAAAAAATAGAAAATGGCTGTAACAGCAAAAGGATATATCCGCTCTTCTCTTGTTTCCATTTGAAGGGTTTTTACTATTCCTTTTCGTTTCATAATAAATATGAATAATATCGGGAAAAGGAAAGTAGTAATAAACACCATGCCGAGTATTAGCAATTTTGCTGAAAATGGGATAAGCAATGAAATATAATTGTTAATATTAAAAAGTATCAGTATAGTATATGACGGAATAAGCATCGGGTGAAAAACAACAGAAATTATTTTGGCAATTTTTTCTTCCATGAAGCTGGACCTGCTTATACAGAGGTTTATAGAATTAATAATAATCAATAGTTAATTCAAAGTTCTTTCCTTAACCTTGCAACCGGTATATTCTGTTGTTCGCGGTATTTGGCAACGGTACGTCTGGCTATATTGTAACCTTTTTCTATAAGTATTTTGGTAAGCTGTTCATCAGTCTTAGGTTTGCTTTTATCTTCATTGTCAATACAATCTGCCAGTATTTTTTTAATTTCACGTGTAGATACCTCTTCACCGTTTTCGGTTTGCATTGATTCAGAGAAAAAGCTTTTTAAGAGAAAAGTGCCGAAAGGAGTTTGAACATATTTACTGTTTGCGACACGCGAAATAGTGGATATATCAAGGTTTACAATTTCAGCAATATCTTTAAGTATCATTGGTCTGAGCGTGATTTCATCACCGGTAAGAAAATATTCGCGCTGGTAATTCATTATAGCATTCATGGTTACTTGCAATGTGTTTTGCCTTTGCTTTATAGCATCTATGAACCATTTTGCCGAGTCGATCTTTTGCTTAACGAAAGTAACAGTATCTTTACTTTTGCTTTTATTCTTACTGTTTGCGTAAGTTTCAAGCATGTCAACATAAGTTCGGTTAAGCCTGAGTTCGGGTGTGTTTTTTGAATTAAGCTGAAGTTCCAGATTGCCCGTATTATTATAAATGATAAAATCAGGAAGTATATAATGGTTTGTCTTCGAGGTTTCGCCAAGTGAATTACCGGGTTTAGGATTCAGTTTTAATATTTCCTCAATAGCATCCTTAAGATCCTGTTCGGTTATTTTTGCTTTCTGTAAAATTTTCTCAAAGTGTTTTTTTGTAAATTCATTAAAGTATCTTTCCAGAATCAGTATTGCAATCTCTATAGCTTTAGAGGTATTCTCCTTTTTTCTCAATTGAATTAACAAACATTCCTTCAGGTTTTGAGCGCCCACACCTGATGGGTCAAATTCCTGGATAAGCGATAGTAATTCTAATAATTCTTCTTTTGTGGTTTGAATATTTTGAGTAAAAGTCAGATCATCCACCATAGCGTTGATATCGCGATTCAGGTAACCTGAATCGTCAAGGTTTCCAATTATGTAGGCTGCAATTTCATTCTGCCGTTCGTCAAGACTACGCAAACCTAATTGTGAAAGCAATAAATCGTGGAAGCTTGTTCCTGAAACAAAAGGTATTTCCCTTCTCTCATCATCAGCGCTTGTGTTGTTAGCGTTTAGTTTATACGAAGGAGTATCATCATCATCCGGAATATAGTCATCCAGGTCGAATTCTTCCTCGCTGTTTTTCGATTCAAATTCCTCCTCATTTTCGCCTTCAAATTCATCGTCTTTTATCGGTTCTTCAAAGTCCTGTTCCTTTTCATCAGCTTCATCAGCTTCATCTGGTTCTTCCAGTGCAGGATTTTCTTCTATTTCCTGTTTTATTCTTTGTTCAAGGGCAACAGTAGGAATTTGCAACAGCTTCATGAGCAGTATCTGCTGTGGCGATAGTTTTTGAAGAAGTTTTTGTTGTAGTCGTTGATGTAACATGTAAATTCTTTATTTCTGTTTTTGCCCTAAATAGTTGAACAAATATCCGACTTTTTTATTAATTATCCAAATTTAAAAAATATTTATTTT
>JAIORT010000871.1 GCA_021107975.1 Bacteroidales bacterium
TATGACAAACAGAGAAATATTTTTCAGGCATCTGGGTTTGCCTTCTGCCAAACCATTGGGAATAGAAATAGAAAAAGCCGAAGGAATTTATTTATACGATTCTTCAGGTAAAGAATATATTGATATGGTATCGGGTGTTTCGGTGAGCAACATAGGTCACCGCCATCCGAAAGTAATTAATGCCGTAAAACAGCAACTTGATAGATATATGCACTTGATGGTTTACGGGGAATACATCCAAAATCCGCAGGTGCAATTAGCAAAAATGCTTACAGAAAATTTTCCTGAAAATCTTGATGCGGTTTATTTTGTAAATTCAGGCAGTGAAGCTGTCGAGGGTGCGATTAAGCTGGCAAAACGCTATACAGGCAGAACTGAGATCATCGCTTTTAAAGATGCATATCACGGCAGCACTCATGGCGCTTTGAGCGTTCTCGGTGATGAATCACTAAAATATGCTTTTCGCCCCCTCCTGCCCGACATTAAATTTTTACGATTCAACAATTATAATGACCTGGAACAAATTTCAGAAAAGACAGCTTGTGTAATTGCCGAAACCGTGCAGGCGGAAGCAGGGATTATTTTACCTAAAAATAATTTTTTATTCGAATTAAGAAAAAAATGCAACCAAACCGGCACATTACTTATAATTGACGATGTGCAAATGGGATTCGGCAGAACAGGGAAATTGTTCAGTTTTGAAAATTTTGGATTTATCCCGGATATTTTAGCAATTGCCAAAGGAATGGGAGGCGGAATGCCCATAGGCGCATTTATCTCCTCAAAAGAAATTATGAACACTCTTACCTTCAAGCCCGAACCTGGACATATCACTACTTTTGGAGGTCATCCGGTTTGCTGTGCTGCGGCTCTTGCTAATTTACAGGTTCTAACAGAAAGCAATTTAATAGCTGAAGCTCCGGCTAAAGGTAAAACATTCAGAAATGAATTAATCGGTCAAACAAAAATAAAGGAAATCCGTCAAATAGGTTTAATGCTAAGTATTGATATGGAAAATTCCGATCAAATGAGTAGGCTCCTGCACATATTCGTTAAAAACGGCTTGATAACCGACCGGTTCTTATTCAGGCATCAATCCTTTAGAATTGCACCTCCTCTATCTATTTCGAATAAAGAAATAGAAAAAACACTTGGTTTAATTCGAAAAAGTCTTAATGAATTATACTGAAACGCATAAACTTTGCGAAAATCTTTCAATCTAACTGTGTGGATTTAAGCGAACTGTAGTAGAGAAAATTGGCAAACCCGTTTTCGTTCAGTTTAAAATAATGAAAACCTAACATATTTTTTAGGATTCTTTCGGATATCTTCGAGCAGGAGGTTTAGATCACGTGCAGATTTTTCCAATTCTATATATAACGAATCATTATTAACAAGCATCCCTATGCTTCCTTCACCACTGTTAATCCGGTTTGTTATTGCGGTTATCTCACTCATTGCATTATTTACACTTTGTAAAGTTTCCGAAACTCTGGCGCTGGCAAGTGTATCGCTCAATGAAGAAAAATTGGCTATAATATTATTAAAATTATCCTGGTTATTTTTAAGGTTGAAAGTAATAGATTCAATATTTTCAAGAATTTTTTCCATGCGGCTTTTCTGACCGGATACAAGTGTATCTAATGTACTTGTAGTACTTTCTAAATTTTCAAAAGAATTGGCAATATGCTCAACACTTTTTGCGATATTTTCGGTGTTTGAGCGACCAAACAGGCGTTGTAACATAGTTAAAACCGTATCAATTGATTGCATCAGGTCTTCAGCTTTACTTTTTATTGGTTGCAATTGCCTGTTTACCTCTTCTTTTAATGATACTTCTACTTCTGACAACAGGGTGTCTCCGGGTTGTGCATATTCGCCGGGTGTTCCCAATTTAATTTCAACAGCTTTTGAACCAAGCAAATCGGAACTGTATATTTTTGCAGTAGAGTTGACCGGAATAGGAATCGGATTTTTAATTATCAATTCAATAACAACCGTTGCATCACCACCGGCTTCAAAATACATATCTCTCACTTGTCCTACAACTAATCCGTTAATTGAAACGGGATTCATTTTCTCAAGACCTCCAACATCCTTATACACTGCAATAAAAATTCTTTCTTTTGAAAAGACATCTTCACCTTTTAAAAAGTTAAAACCCCAATATAACAAAGCAAGGGCTATTACTACAACTGCACCAATTATGAACTCTTTAGATAACTTCAATTTTAAATGTATTTTCAACAAAAATAAACTATTTTTTTAATATTGTTGCAGCTTCTTTAATTGATATTTTTTTACCGTTGTTAAATGCTACAACAAAAGCATCAGGAAACCCAATGTTTTTCACATTTTTACACAAGAGATTTGCTGTTTCAATGGAATATTGCTTTCCTGCTGTGTATTTATACATCCCATTTTCGAAATACATTTCCACACCATTAATACCTTTTAATTTTGGTGAATTCAATTTTAACTTAACCTTCGAAGCAAGAATCTGAACTTTAAAAACAATTTCTCCTGTAGTTTGTTTGTCAGGGCTTTTACTGCCTATATTATTCAGGTTTGATGAATCCTTTTGCAATTGATCAACTCTTGTTGAGAGGTTTATTACAGAATCTACAGAAACCGGGAAGTGTTGCGTTAGGATTATATCACCATTTTTAAGGTAACCACTTGATGTAAATAATTTTACAGCAACCGCTTTGCAACTGCCGGTAGTATCGAAAGTTATAATCTCAGCGATTGATTTGTCTGGAATATTAACTTCGCTATTTATGTGCAACTTAACTATCAACCTGCCTGAATCGGTTTTATAAAATCTTATATCATTAACTTTTCCAACTTTAACATTTTCAATTATAACGTGGTCATTAATCTCAAGTCCCTGAATATTGTCGAAAACTGCATAATAACTCTTTGAGGTAAAAAAAATCTTAGTTATCAACAATAATATGATAACGAAAATTACCGAAATAATAGCGATGAAAAAAATTCTCTTTTTATTGTCTGATAAAAAACTCAAAATTTTTAATTTTTGTTTTCATTTAGCCTATTAGCCTCATCTAACGAAATTCTTTCTTCATTTAAAAAAGCAACAACAAAAATATCTTTATATCCTTTATCTCGTAGTTTTTCTTTTAATTCAATTGCTTTCTCAAGTGATGTTTCGTTACCGGTAGTGTATTTATAAGCCCCATCATGCTTATACATTTTTATTTCCTGTAATCCTCTGAATTTTCTAAAATCCAATGATTTTTCTTTTCTGAATGAAGCAAACTGAACCCGGTAATAGATCACCGGCTTAGATTCTTCTTTCTTAACAATAACTGGTTTTAAATCTTTGTTAGCCTCCTCAAATTCTTTTTTATATTCTTTAAATGCCCTGTAAATAGCAGATGCCAGATAGACCTGCCCCTTGTCCGATATTAAAAATTTTTCTTCGTTAGGATTGCTTAAAAAACCAAGTTCAATTAAAATACCGGGCATAGTAGTTTTATACAGTACCCAAAATCCGGCTTGCTTAACTCCCCTGTCTTTTCTGCCCACGCGTTCGTGAAATTGATTCTGAACTTTTGACGACAAATTAATGCTTTGATCAATGTTAGTACTCTGAAACATTGATAAAATTATATAGTCTTCATCTGAATTAGGGTCAAACCCTTCATATTGTGTTATATAGTCATCTTCATAAAGAATAGCAGCATTTTCTGTTTTGGCAACATCAAGGTTTTGCTGGGTTTTATGTAATCCCATAACATAAGTTTCAGCACCATAAGGTTGTGATGACCTGTTTGAATTGCAATGAATTGAAATAAAGACATCTGCTCCGCTTTCATTTGCTATTTGAGCTCTTTTATGAAGTTCTACAAATACGTCGGTTTTCCTGGTATAAAGAACCTCAATATCTTCAAAATTTTCTTCAATATACTTTCCTGTTTTTAATGCAACGGTTAATACAATATCTTTTTCTCTGGAATGCTTGCCCAAAGCTCCGGGGTCTTTACCTCCGTGTCCGGCATCAATCACAACCTTTGTAATTTTATTTTCAATTTGTGGAAATCCGGACAAACCAATAAGACATAAAAGAAGTATTATACCAAAAATTAATACCAGTCGTTTCATGGTATTGGAATATTTTTTGTTTAGTTTTGAACTATCTTTTTCATAAAAATTTACTATAATCCCTGCAAATATAATATATAAACAGAAGATTTGATAAACAAATTGTCAACCAAATTATCAACAGCCGTTTTAACAAAAGTTATAGTGCTTCTATGTATTATAATAAACGCCTGCTTTCCGGCAGTGGCACAGGATACTCTGCGGCAAAACACACCTGATACGCTATATATTGTTAATGATACAATTTTAGTTGATACGATTGCTGCAGACACAATTATATATTTTACTTCTCCAAATGCCATCAAATCAAGAGTTGATTATTCAGCAAAAGATTCAATCAGACTTGATATGAAAGCCCAAAAGGTATATATGTATAGTGAAGACGATATAAACTATGAAGACATCAACCTTAAGGCTGATTATGTTGAAATAGAGTTTAAGAACAGTACTATTTATGCAACCGGTTTAACTGATACTGCGGGTAACGAAATTGGGAAGCCGGTTTTTACAATGGGTAACAACAGCTTTAAATCAAAATCGATTAAATATAACTATGAATCAAAAAAAGGACTTGTTCAAAAAGTGATAACAGAGGATAACGCAGGCTTTTTGCATGGTGCCACTGTTAAAAATATGCCCGATAAGGTTACATATATTTATAAAGGCAAATATACTACATGCGACCATGAGAACCCGCATTTTGAATTCAGATTTAAAAAAGCCAAAGCAATACCTGATAATAAAATTGTTACGGGACCGGCATACTTGGTTATTGAGAACGTTCCTACGCCGCTTTTTATACCTTTTGGTATGTTCCCCAATAAAAAGGGACAACGTTCGGGTATTGTGATACCTTCATGGGGTGAATCAACAAAAAGAGGTTTTTATTTCGAAAACGGCGGTTATTATTTTGCTATAAATGATTACTTAGATTTAAAGCTCGTTGGAGATATTTATACATTAGGAAGCTGGGCAATAAAACCAAGCATGAACTACAGGAAAAGATATAAGTATAACGGATACTTTAATGCAAATTACGCAATAAACATTGTGGATGAAGAAGGTTCACCTGATTATTCGCGCAATAAAGATTTTTCCGTTAGATGGATCCATAATCAGGATCCGAAAGCAAGACCAAACAGCAGGTTCTCGGCTAATGTAAATATTGTCAGCTCTAAATATAACAAATTCAATCCGGTTAATACAAATTCTTATTTGTCTAATACATTTCAATCGAGTATTAATTATTCGACAGACTGGGCAAGTAAATATTTTTTAAATATCAATGTTAATCAATCACAAAACACCATAACAAGAGTATTGGATTTAACATTACCAAGTATCACTTTCACTGTTAACAGGTTTTATCCATTCAGACGGAAAGTTAGTATAGGAAAACCGAAGTGGTATGAAAATATTGGTGTTAACTATAATATGAACGCTGAAAACCGGATAAGCACTTATGACACTCTTTTATTTAAACAAAATTTTTCAGAACAATGTAAAAATGGACTGAAACATTCTATCCAGGTTTCAAGCGGATCAATAAAAATTTTAAAGCATATCGTCTGGTCAAACAATTTTAATTATACAAGTCGATGGTACTCTCAGCAACAAATAAAAAAATGGAGTAACGATACTCTTATCACAAATGAATATCCTGTTTACGGATATGTTAAAACCGATACTACTTATGGATTTAATGCTGTAAGAGACTTTAGTTTCAGCACTTCGATGAGTACGACTATGTATGGCATGTTCGCTTATAAAAAGGGACCTGTTAAAGCTATCAGGCATGTATTACGACCGTCCGTCAGCTTTTCTATTCGCCCCGATTTCAGCACACCCGGATGGGGTTATTATAAATACTGCTATGATGATAATGGCGAAATAGAAAAATACTCATTATATGACGGATTTATTTATGGTACAGCGCCTGAAGGAAAATCAGGCAATATTGGTTTTAGGCTTAGCAATAACCTGGAGATGAAAGTCCGTTCAAGAAAGGATACGGTTACGGGCACAAAGAAAATTGTACTTATCGAAGATTTTTCTTTATCAACATCTTATGATTTAGCCAGGGATTCTCTTAATTTGAACCGGCTAAGTTTGTCGGGTCGTACAACTCTTTTTAAAAAACTTATTATAAATTATTCGAGTTCGTTCGATCCGTATGCATTAGACTCCTCGGGAAGAAGAATAAACAAATTTGAATGGGATGTAAATAAACGATTATTCCGACAAGAAAAGAATAACTGGAGTGTGGGCTTAACACTGCAATTAAGTTCGGATTTAATGAAAAAAGGGGAGGGGGCGGCTAAGGGAACCGATCATGAATTAAAGAATACAATGAAAGGTGTTGGGGAATCTACGCAGGGAACCGAACAAGAATTAGAGGATGTAATGGAAAACATCGAAGGATATGTTGATTGGAGTATTCCGTGGAAATTAAATATTTCTTATAACCTGAATTATTCAACAGCTTATACATATAAGAATGGTTACTGGAATTATGATATTACAAAAAATAAAACCCTTATTCAAACCTTTTCATTTAACGGAGAAATAAACATTACACCTAAATGGAGAATAGGATTCAGGTCGGGCTATGACTTTGAAAACAACGATTTTACATATACTTCAATTGATATTTATCGCGATTTACACTGCTGGGAGATGCGGTTTAACTGGATACCGATGGGGTGGAGGCAAAGCTGGAATTTTACTATCAATATTAAATCGAGTATATTACAGGATTTGAAATTGGATAAGAAAAAAGACTTCAGGGATTATTAATACAATTTCAGATTTATGATTTTAGATTTTAGATTTGCGATTTAGAATTATACTTAATAAAAATCTTATACCATTTATATAATGAAAAAAATCATCAATACTCAAAAAGCACCTAAAGCTATTGGTCCATATAGCCAGGCTGTTGAAATAAACGGGATGCTGTTTATATCGGAGCAGGTACCTATTAACCCCGAAACCGGAAAAATTATTGAAGGTGGAATAACAGAACAAACAGAACAGGTAATGAAAAATATTGAAGCTATATTAAAGGCTGCTGGTTACACATTTGATGACGTTGTAAAATCAACATGCCTGTTGAGTGATATGGATAACTTTGCTGCCATGAATGAAGTGTATGCAAAATATTATCCTGAAAATCCACCGGCAAGAGCAGCTTATGGTGTTGTGAAACTACCACTCGGAGCACTGATAGGAATAGAAACAATTGCAGCTAAGAATAATTAAGTAAAGGGAGTAAAGAAAAATTCCAGTGTATTAAAGAGTATTTACAGTAAACGTTTAACCAATTATTTTATAGACTTTTTTAGCATATTTTTCCCACGAATTCTCAGTAAGGAATTTGTTAATTTTTTCTTCATTACTATTTATATCCTCTCTGTTAATTTGTTTATCAATAACTGATATTAATTCCTCAAATCCGGAAAACGTCTGCATAATTCCTTCCTTTGCCAGGTCGGCAAAGGCACCAACATCCGGTCCCACAATATTGGCTCCATAACCGAGAGAGTCCATTAACACACCTGAACTTAAAATACTGGAATGTGTATAGGTAAACAATACTATTTTTGATTGTTCGATTAGCTCAATGAGTATATCATTTTCGATGAATTCATCTTTAATCAAAATATTTTCATTTGAGTATCCTGACATGTATTCAGAATAGTTTTTCGAAGTGAATTTTCCAATAATAAGGATTTTATATTTATGCTGAAGTTTATTATCAAATAAAAATTTTAAAAAATTATCAATTCCCTTATATGGCGAAATTGTTCCCCATATCAGGATATCATAAATAAAAGCAGTTTCTTTTTTTCTTCTTCTATCCTTTACAGGGTGTGGTAAGTAGTGTATTTTTTCTCTTGAATCAGGAACCAGACCGGTTCCATAATTAATCCCATCGCTTGAGTGTGTAAATATATAATCAGCCTTTTTAAGCATAGTTTTAAAAATGGCTTTTTTAAAGAATAAATAATCAGTTGAATGGGTAAGTTTATTATGCATTGTCCACACAACTTTAATATTAAAAAGTCTGAAAACCGGAAAAAGAAAGAAAAGGAATAACGTTTGAATAATTCCTCCTTTATTTCCCGGCAATTTTTCAATCCAATTAAAAAAAATGTAGTCTGTTTTTTTTAAAAATTTCAAGAGATCAAACATGCCGTATTTTGAAGGTTTGTCTTTATTGACAAATTCAAAATAGAGGCTAAATGAGTCAATAAGATCATTAATATACGGATTGTACAATCCCAGCTTTTCAAACTTCGAAGTAAGAGGATATATATAAATTTTATTTTGCACAACCGGAGTAAATATATTTAATCAAACGATTCAGTTATTTATTTGTTTTATTGATTTATGACGAATAAATCTTGCCGAAGGATTTGCTTTCTTTAATACAGTATGGGTGTAATGCAACAGGTGCAAAATTAAAGCGGTAATAACAGGAAGTTTTAAAATTGACCTCCTGATTTTATAATCTTCTTTAATTGCACGGAACCTGTATTTTTCATTGACACCTCCCATGCTGAAATTACAGATAGGGAAATTCAGATAAAGGATTTCGTTTTCACCGGATTTCATTACAATCTCGCTGACAAAGGCATAGTCGGCTGTTAAAGGATATTCTTCTGAATACTTTGTTTCTCCTACTTTCTCTCTCTTGAAAAACATAGCCTGGTGTTGGGTTATCATACCCAGCCATAATTTTTTATAATTTTTTGCTTTACGGTAAAACTCATTATTGTCTTCTGAAATATCAATTGAGTCTCCGTAAATAAAAACCGGATAACTATTGTTTTCAATGCCGGTACGAGCCTTCGACAAAACTTCTTCCGATGCAAAGGTGTCGCCACTATTCATAAATATAATATACTTTCCGGAGGATTTGTTAAGTCCCTTGTTCATTGCATCAAAAATGCCTTTGTCAGGCTCAGAAATCCAATTTGCCATATTAGTTCTTTCCAACCATTCCAATGTCCCATCTTTGGAATTACCATCAATCACAATCCACTCATAATCATTAATGGCTTGAGTAATAATGCTTCCATGAGTTTTTTTTAATTCTTCAAGATTATCTTTGCAGACAGTTATTATGGAAAAAAACTTCATTCCTTAAGCTAATTTATGTTTTCGTGAGGTAGATTAGCATTTTTTACAAGTTTGGGCTTTCTGAAAATAAAGAAAGACTATCTTTTAAAAATTCCTGTAATCTTTTGTTTTAAATATTTTCGTTGTTTCTTTCTCAGGAATTGTCGCATATCTTTATCAAATAATCTTTTTTCTCTGGTAATTGTTGCATAAATATAACCAAGAAAAATACTTACTCCACCAATAAAAACCGGTTTCTCGGATAATCTGTAAATTGATTTAAGTAATGTATAAAACGGATCGTATCCATACCTAAAATGAAATCTTCCCAACAAGAATCTGCCAGTTGTCAATCCCCCTCTTCTCAATCCTGTACCTCTGTAATGGTTAATCTTATACTCATCAAAACAACGGGTTTCCCATCCTTTCATCTGGGCTGCTAAATTATCTGCCAAATCCCATCCTGGTATTGGTTCCCAACCGTTTATTTGTCCAAAACATTTCCTGCAATATATTTTTGATGCTCCCCAGGGATGGTCAAACTGCGATTTTTCTTTTTTTGTTTTTTTGCCGTCAAAAAGATAAATCGCACCACTTGCAATCCCAAGGTTTGAATTTTTTTCAAACTCTTTAAAAATATTCTCAAAATAATCTTCTTCGACAGATATATCACAATCCAACTTAACGATGTATTCCCAATCGTTTTTAGAAATGTTGTTATAACCATTTTTTACTACATTAATAATACCCGTACCGGGGTAATAAAAACCCCTGTCTTCCATATTCAAGAGTTTTATCCAATCATATTTATTAACGTATTTCTTAATTATATCAGGGGTTCTATCGGTTGAACCATCATTAATAATAATCCATTCCTGCGGCTTAATAGTTTGGTTAATCACCGAATGAATAGTTTTTTCAACGTATTCTTCCTCGTTTCTAACCGGTGATATAATATTATATTTAATCATACTAAGTTGATAATCATGTGTTATACTGCCAAATTTATAAAAGGTTATATGTTTCCTCTTTTTAAAAAATAATTCCCGATATTAAAATATCTCCCGATATTA
>JAIORT010000660.1 GCA_021107975.1 Bacteroidales bacterium
CTGCTTGTCGGGATTTGTGCGGCAGGTATTTGGGAGAGATAATCCCGAAAAAAATAACTATCGGATTCCTGCCCGCCTTTGCATTGGCTTATACGTAGCAGGCGGGTATAATTCGCATTACTTCCATTTCTGCCATCCGCTCAAATCCGGAGCAGGTTCACTTATTTATTATAGAAATCCTATTCAATGATGGTCAAGGAAACTTTCAAGAGAATCCAATAACAAATGCTAATCAAATATTTCCTTCCTGGTAATCATTCTTCAAGAATTATTTTTGTTAGCTCTCAAAATGGAGCTTATACAGTTAGCGATGTTGAAATATATCCAAAAAATTTAAAAACTGATTAAGAGGAAATTTCAGCTTTTGTCCCTGACCCGGAAAAGGTGGTTAGCAATTATAACTATGCACATATTTGAGCATTGGATGAAAATATTGACGTTGTTATTGGGCATAAATTTGCTTCTGTTAGTAATTGGGGTGGAATTGCAATTTTAGAGAATACAGGGTTAGGGTTTTTTCAATTAAAAGACTCACTTTATTTTGAAAATGGATATCCTGATGTACATAAAAATTTTTTTGATAATAATGTCTATATTGATATTTTTAGTCGTACTGTTACAATTGACCCCTATACAATAAACATTACAGTTATCTATAATTATGGATTATCTCAATTTGATAGTATAAAGTCCTTTTCCATTTATCCTGAACCTCCTGTTCCTTTTATTACAAGTGGGGATGTTGATGGCGATGGTTTTGCAGATTTGTTATTTGCCCATAACAACGACTACCTCTGGGGCATAATCTACAACGACGGAACAGGTAATTTTTCTGCACCTGAATATTATGATTTGGACTTTCCCCCAACCGATATTAAATGTGCCGATTTAAATGATGATGGAAGAAGTGATATTGTTGTAACAGGCTCAACCACGGAAATATATTTTAGCTACGAAACGGGTTTTGTACAACAACTATTAACAGAAACTTTAAATTTACACGTATTACTTTCCGATTTTGATAATGATTACGATAATGATATAATATTACATACAACCTATTACGCCAATCACCATAGGGTTTATTTATTTGAAAATCTCGGCAACAACCAGTTTTTCGAACATGATTATTTTGAGTTTACCCCCTTTTGTCGATATGCTCAAATAGCCGATTTTAATAACGATTCTTTGCCTGATATGGTTTTCATAGCCCATGACCATTCAGGTTTATATATTTATTACAACCAAGATGACTTTCAACTCGGTGAACAACAATTTGTCGAGATTTATGAAGATGATGCATTCTTACAACGTGTCACTTTCGAAGATTTTGATAATAATAGTTTTAATGATATAGCTCTGATAATAAATTTTGGGGGGACTACTCCTTCAAAATTGAAAATACTATTTAACAATGGAAATGGAGGATTTCAAGAAGACCCCATCACAAATATTAAAAAACCAACTATAAATGAAGATAGTGAAGTTACTTATTACCCAAATCCTTTTTATTCAGAAATAAATATCAAATATAATATAAAAGAAAGTTCATTTGTGGAAATTTCCGTGTTTAGCTTTTCAGGTGAGTTAATCAGAGTATTAACATCTAAACAAAAGAAAGGAGGAGATCATTTAATAAAATGGGACGGACTTAACAACGGCGGCAAAGCCAGCAAGCCCGACCCTTATCTGCTCACCTTTAAGGTAAACGATAAAACTCTGTAATCAACTAAACTGCTTATTATATATCATGGAAAGACAAGAACCATTATTTAACAAATACCTTCCTACTATAAATCATTGAACCGGATTTTATGTGAACCAGATACATTCCTCTTCCATGTCTTGATATATCAAATGAAATTTTTGAAATATTATTAAAATTCCCTCTGTTTAATATTCTGCCTGTCAAATCAGTAACATGGAATTCAACATGTGTTATCTGAACAATTTCTGATTTAAGGTAAAACTTACCATTTGATGGGTTCGGAAAAATTTTAAAATCAGAAGATGTAATATTTTCAACATTAGCAGTATTATCCAAATCAACATAAATGATTTGAGATGAATCTGATAATGTGAATAAACCTGTTTGTGTTTCGTATCCTGACTTTTTAACGGTAAATGAATAATCTCCCGGAATCAGATTAAAAATGGTAATTCCCAATGAATCAGAAAATATTGATACAGAATCTATGATTACCTCAGCATCCTCTAAAATAGTATTATTGGATGAAATATGAAAAATTGCAGGATAAGAAATCGTATTGTTGCACACACAACCGTCAATTAAATAGAAAGTGAAATTTTGGTACAAATCAAAATAATTAAAAACTAATTCAGTCTCGCCACCGGAATAAGTAAACACCAACTCAAATAATAATTCTCCGGAGTTTAAACTAACTCCCATCCAAGTTGGATCAACCCATGATAACGCAAAATTATTATTAAAAACATTGAATAACCAGTCTGGTGGATTATTTGTAAAGATAGGATTAATATTTGTAATACCGGATTGTTGGTTTGGATTTCCATTCCAAATAATTACTTGATCGTTATAACTAAACCCAAGTTCAAATCCAAGAATTAAGTTATCGGAAATATCATCGCAATAAACAGGAACATAAACCGTATCACCTACCGAAAGAGTGGAAACATCTGTACTGCCAAGCCTGAAAACAGCATAGTCCTGACTTGATATTGTAGTACTGAAAATTGAAAAAACGATAAATAGAAATAATTTGTTCAAAATATTAGGTTTTTAAAGTGTAAATAGTAATTATTTATCCACAAATATAATAAAATTAATGAAGCATCCAAATAAAAAAATCATACGACAAAGAAACGAATTCATTATATACAAGGGTATTAAAAAATGTTAATAGTTAAATGTTAACCTGCGTACCCAATGCGGGCTAATGAAATGAAGTGAACCCGTATGGGCTTCGTGTCGCTTGCTTTGCATAGAAAGTTAATTGAGCGCTGCTCCGCTGCTTGTCGGGATTTGTGCGGCAGGTATTTGGGAGAGATAATCCCGAAAAAAATGACAATAGTTAAATAGTCTAAAATTTTTCAATCTGCCAGGTGCATGAATAATTCATCCGATGACTCAAAGTCATCGGATGAATTTTTTTCTTTTAATTTTCACTTAAACTTTTGATTGACTTCTCAAGTCCGTCAATAACTTTCTTATTCACTTTCCTGGGTTGTTTGACTTTTACATCTTTCAAAATTTTTAGTGATTTTACGCCAAACTCATGTAAACCCACCGGGTTTTTGTCGTTTTCAAAACTTCCCAAACACCATTCAAGTTTTGACTGAATTTCAGCATATTCTTCTTTGTTCAACTTTTGGAATGCCTGTAATGCATCCTGACAACTCTTTTGTAATCTTTCGTTTACTAGATTCATAATACTTTTGTTTTAATTGTTAATACTGATTTTTGTTTATTTTATTTCAAAATTTGAGCCGGCGAAAATAGTATATTTTACTTTCACAAAAATTAATTATTTATTAAAGAATTAAATTTAAAATGTGAATAATTATGTAACATTTTTAAGTATTGGAAATCAATACATTTATACATTTGCAAATTTGAACAGTCGTTAAGTTTCTGTATTTAAAATTTTTTTAATAATGGTTTTATTTTTCGCCGCTCCCAACCGTCTGATCTATGCTGTAGAAACCTTAGATAATCCTTATAATCCCGACATTGAAAAACTCCTTTGGCTTTTTGGCGAAGCTGAGTTTCTTAATGATAAAAGATTGGAGGGTTTTTTTATAGGTCCTCGAAAAGAAATGATAACACCCTGGAGTACCAATGCCGTTGAAATTACTCAGAACATGGGAATTTCCGGGATTTCAAGAATAGAAGAATTTTTCCGTGCCGGTTCCGATAAAACAGAATATGATCCTATGTTGCAGGCTTTTTATGATGGACTTGATCAAAACATTTTCAGAATTGACAAAGAGCCTGATCCAATAATATACTTAGACAACATCCAAGCATTTAATGCACAAGAGGGACTTGCTTTGAATGATGATGAAATCAGGTACTTAGAGGATTTGAGCAAACGACTTGGCAGAAAGCTAACCGACAGCGAGGTTTTTGGTTTCTCACAGATAAACTCAGAACACTGTCGTCATAAGATTTTCAACGGGACTTTTATCATTGATGAAAAGGAAATGACAGAATCTCTTTTCTCTATGATTAAAAAGACCTCAAAAATAAATCCTAACCGGATTGTTTCAGCTTATAAAGACAATGTAGCCTTTATTGCAGGGCCAAACATTGAGCAATTCGCACCGGCAACACAAGATAAGCCCGATTTTTTTAGAGTTGTTGATATTGATACGGTCATTGCATTAAAAGCAGAAACCCATAATTTCCCTACGACTGTTGAGCCTTTTAACGGTGCGGCAACCGGAACGGGTGGTGAAATACGCGACAGGATGGCAGGAGGAAAAGCCAGCCTTCCGATGGCTGGCACTGCCGTTTATATGACTTCTTATCCGAGAACCGAAAAAAATCGTTCGTGGGAACAATTCTCAAAGCCCAGAAAATGGCTATACCAAACGCCTGAAGAAATCCTTATCAAAGCTTCAAACGGCGCCAGTGATTTCGGGAATAAATTCGGACAGCCATTGATTTGCGGCAGTGTATTGACTTTTGAACATTTCACCGAACTGAAAAAATACGGCTACGATAAAGTGATCATGCTGGCAGGTGGGATTGGTTTTGGTAAAAAGCAGGATAGCCGGAAAGATAACCCAAAACCGGGCGATAAGATCATTGTGATGGGCGGCGATAACTATCGTATTGGAATGGGGGGAGGAGCTGTTTCATCCGTTGCCACAGGGGAATACGGAAACATGATAGAGTTGAATGCCGTGCAGCGTTCCAATCCCGAAATGCAAAAGCGTGTTGCCAATGCTATACGGGCACTTGCGGAGATGGAAGAAAACCCGATTATTTCTATTCACGATCATGGCGCCGGAGGGCATTTGAATTCTTTATCTGAACTAATTGAAGAGTCCGGTGGAAAGATAGATATAAATAAACTGCCTGTTGGTGATCCTACTTTATCGGCAAAAGAGATAGTGGGAAATGAGTCGCAGGAGAGAATGGGTTTGCTGCTGAATGAAAAAGATGTTGAACTGTTAAAAAGAATTTCAGAACGCGAAAGAGCACCTATGTATGAAGTTGGTGAAACAACCGGCGATTGGAAATTTACTTTTAATGATAAAAAAAAGAATGTTAAACCTATTGATCTTGACCTCGCCGATATGTTCGGTAATCCGCCAAAAACAATTTTAACCGACAAAAAAACAGACAATAAGTTTGAAGACACTGATTACAATGTCTCAAAAATTTATGATTATGTAAATGACCTTTTGCAGATGGAAGCTGTGGCATGTAAAGACTGGCTGACTAATAAAGTGGACAGGTCGGTAACAGGAAAAGTAGCTCTGCAGCAAACGGCAGGCACTATTCAACTCCCTTTAAATAACCTTGGTGTTATGGCTTTGGATTACCAGGGAGAAAAAGGCATTGCAACTTCTATCGGTTTTGCACCGGTTGCAGGATTGGTTGATCCGGTGGCTGGCTCAATATTATCAATTGCTGAGGCTTTAACGAATATCATCTGGGCTACGATACAAGACGGTATAAAAGGAATTTCACTCAGCGCCAACTGGATGTGGCCTGCCAGAAATGAAGGCGAAAATGCACGCTTATATGAAGCTGTTAAAGCTGTCAGCGATTTTGCAATTGCTCTCGGCATTAATATTCCTACAGGAAAAGACAGCCTTTCGATGACGCAGAAATACAAGGATGAAACTGTTTATTCTCCGGGAACCGTTATCATTTCTGCTGCAGGTGAAGTAAAAGATATCAGGAAAATCGTAAAACCGGTATTACAAAATAATCCTGATTCCATATTGCTTTATATTGATTTCTCAAAAGATAAATATTGCCTTGGTGGCAGTAGTTTTGCGCAATTGACAGGTAATTTGGGCGATAGAACACCAAACGTAAAAGACCCTGAATACTTCGTCCATGCTTTTGAAGCCATTCAACAGCTTATCGATAAAGGTAAAATTCTCGCCGGACACGATATTTCGGCAGGAGGAATGATCACCACTCTTTTAGAAATGACCTTTGCCGATGAAAACGCCGGACTAAATATTGATTTAAGCAGTCTGAATAAAACGGATATAATTGAATTGCTGTTTAGCGAAAATCCGGGAATCATCATTCAGATTAAAGACAAACACGAAGTTTTTTCATTATTAGAGCAAAACGAGATAGATTTTTATCCGATAGGTTATCCTCTTTCTGAAAGGAAGTTTTTGTTAAAACATAATAAGGATAATTTTGAATTTGATATCGAAAAACTGCGTGATAAATGGTTTAAAACATCGTACTTGTTAGACAGAAAACAGAGTGGGGGAGAACTTGCTTTAACAAGATTCCGGAATTATAAGAACCAGCCGTTACGTTTCAGGTTCAACAAAGAGTTCACAGGAAAAGCTTCACAGTTTGGTATTAATCTGAGAAGAAGAGAACCAACCGGTATCAGAGCAGCCATCATCCGGGAAAAAGGTGTGAACGGCGACAGGGAAATGGCTTACTCACTTTACCTCGCAGGATTTGATGTAAAAGATGTTCACATGACAGATTTGATTACCGGCAGGGAAACCCTGGGAAATATCAATATGATCGTCTTTGTTGGCGGATTCTCAAATTCTGATGTGCTTGGTTCGGCAAAAGGATGGGCAGGAGCATTTCTTTATAATGAAAAAGCAAAACAAGCTCTACACAGATTTTACCAAAGAGATGACACCCTGAGCCTGGGAATTTGCAACGGTTGCCAGTTGATGGTAGAACTGGGATTGGTTTATCCTGACCATAATAAAAAACCCAAAATGCTTCATAACGATTCACATAAATTTGAATCGGGATTTATAAATGTGGACATTCAGGAAAATAACTCGGTTATGCTCAAATCAATGGCTGGCTCAAGATTGGGTATCTGGGTAGCACACGGAGAGGGTAAATTTTCACTGCCTTACGAAGAAAACAAATATTTTATTCCGGTTAAATACAGCTATGAACAGTATCCCGGGAACCCAAACGGTTCAGAGTACAGTGTTGCCTCAATTTGTTCCGATGACGGAAGACATCTGGCAATGATGCCACATATTGAACGAGCTGTTTTTCCATGGCAGTGGGCACATTATCCTGAGAGCAGAAAATCAGATGAAATTTCACCTTGGGTTGAAGCCTTTGTGAATGCAAGGGAATGGATTGAAAAACATATCATCCGGTAAATTTTTATATAAAAGATGATTATTCGAATTTTTATCTATTTACTCTTACTAACCATTACTTTAAGCCTGACCGCTCAAAATGATACACTTTGGATAGGTGAGTTCGAAGTAAGTACAGGCAGGGCGCCAAAATTATATTCTGAAACTTCAAGGGTTATTGAAGTTATTACAAAAAAAGAAATACAAAATATACCTGTAACAAGTGTTCAGGAATTGCTCAATTATGTTTTAAATGTCGATATCAGGCAAAGGGGACGTCACGGTGTACAAAGCGATATCGCTATTCGCGGAGGGTCATTTGACCAAACTCTTATTTTACTTAACGGTTCAAAAATAAATGATCCGCAAACAGGGCATCACAATCTCAATATTCCGGTTGATCTGCAAAATATTGAAAGGATTGAAATACTGCAAGGTCCGGGAGCAAGGGTATATGGTACAAATGCGTTTAGTGGTTCTGTTAATATTATTACTACCAGCGAAGACAGAAACCAGGTTAATATTGACTTGTCGGGTGGTAACTATAAATATTATCAAATAGCTGCCGGTGTATCGTATAAATATAAAAATATTTTCAATCAATTATCAGTGAGCAAAAAAGCTTCTGATGGACATATCGATAATACGGATTTTGATATATTTAATATATTTTATCAGAACAATATAGACACAAAACATGGAAAATTTGAACTGATATTTGGACAAAATAATAAGAAATTCGGTGCTAACAGTTTTTATACTCCTAAGTTTCCGAACCAATTTGAAAAAATAAAAACAACTTTTACAAATGCAAAATATTCATTCGGTAAAAAAATAAAAATAACACCTTCTGTATTTTGGAGAAGAGGCAAGGATAAGTTCATGTTGTTCAGAACTAACCCGCCTGAGTGGTACAAAAGCCACAACTATCATTTAACCGATGTTTACGGAATAAATATTAATTCGCATTTTACAACTTCATTTGGAAAAATAGCTTTAGGAACTGAAGTGCGAACAGAACATATTTTAAGCAATAAGCTTGGTGAGGAAACAGGGAAAACCATTCCTGTACATGGTGAAGCCGAAGCTTTTTACACCCATGTGGCAAAGCGTAATAATGCAGAAATATTTGCTGAATACAGTTTGTTCTTTAATAAGTTTTCCCTTTCAACAGGGGTGTTAGTTAACTGGAATTCAGATTACGACTGGATGTTTTTCCCTGGTTTGGATGTAAGTTATAATATTACCAGGCAATTACGTTTATTTGGAAGTATAAATAAAACATTGCGATTGCCAACATTTACCGATCTGTATTATGTAGGACCGACAAATATTGGTAATCCCAGCCTGAAACCCGAACAGGCACTGAATTATGAAACCGGGATTAAATATTTTAGAAAAACTATAAAAGCCCATATTTCGGCGTTCATACGAAATGGAAGCAATATTATTGATTGGGTAAAAATCAGCGATACTTTAAAATGGGAAAGCAAAAACATTACTGAGTTAATTACTTATGGATTTGAATGTTCATTCAGTTATATTCCCGAAAACAAAAAAAATAAAAAATCAATTATCCGTAATATCGGGTTTAACTATGCCTATCTTACTACTCATAAGTTTGCCTGCGGATACATTTCTAAGTATGCATTGGATTATTTAAGGCACAAAATAGTGTTAAAGATTGATCATCAAATTATAAAACGATTGGGCATGTCATGGGCTTTATCATATAATCACAGGAACGGAACTTATTTCGACTTTGCAAAAAATTCAGAATTATCGTATGATCCTGTTTTCCTGATTGATTCAAGATTGTACCGGACATCAAAATCATGGTATGTTTATATAGAAGCTACCAATTTATTGAACCAAACCTATTTTGAACACGGGAATGTATTAATGCCGGGCAGGTGGATAATAGGGGGAGTCGTATTAAAATTGAATCTTTAATAAATTAATCTCTTGAATTATGTTTCTATTTCTGATAACAAATTGGAAATCTGAAAAAATGGAAAAGCTATTATGTTATCGCTTAAAAGGAATTTTTTTCCGGAAGGGTAAATAACAAATAGTTTATTCAATTTCAAGTCATTGATAGCAATATGCATTGATTGGGTTATTTTTGGAGTTTCCGTAAATTTAATTTCAAACCCAATTCTTTTTCCATTAAAAAAAGTTAATAAATCTAACTCTGAACCGGCGTGTATGGCCCAATAATAATAATCTCTGTTTCCAAGAATAGTTACTAACTGTTCAATAACAAAGCCTTCCCATGACGCGCCTAATTTTGGGTGAGAAAGGATTTGTTCAGATTTTATTGATAATAAATTGTGCAGTAAACCACTATCACGAATGTAAATTTTTGGCGATTTGACTTGTCTTTTTTTAATGTTTTCAAACCATGGTTGTATTTGACGAAGCATGTAAGCCCCGGTTAATATATCAATATAATGTTTTACAGTTGGATTTGAAATTGAAAGTGAGCGGCCAATATCTGAAGAATTTAAGATTTGCCCATGATAGTGTGCCATCATAATCCAAAAACGACGGATAGTATTTGCGGGGATTTTAATTCCCAGTTGAGGAATATCCCTTTCCAAAAATGTCCTTATGAAGTTATTACGCCATAAATAGCCGTCTTCATCAGAATCTGACAAAAACGATAATGGGAAACATCCTCTTTTCCATAGTTTTTGATAAGAATCAGCTTTAATCTCATTTACTGAAAAACCTGCCATATCAATAAATGCAATACGTCCGGCAAGCGTTTCCGAAGCATTTTTAATTAAATCAGGAGAAGCACTTCCCAGAATTAAAAATCTGGTTTTATTATCCGGCCTGTCAGCTAAAACCCGTAGAATTGGAAACAACTCTGGCATGTTCTGAATTTCATCAATTATGATAAGCCCTTCCAATGAGCTTAATGTAAGCTTAGGGGTAACTATAAGTGCCTGATAATCTGTTGGGTCTTCTAAATCAAAAA